>CAZPIL010000055.1:0-8205 GCA_964586705.1 uncultured Nitrososphaera sp.
ACAATCGCAGGTACAGTGGGGTGCACCAACATCAATGTCCGGACTATGTCAAGATAGCAGAGGCCTACGGCGCGCAAGGAATACGCGTGGGTTCAATGGGAGAGCTTGAAAAGGCCATCAAGAGCGCGGTAAAAAGTGATGTAGCGACGGTAATTGACATCCCAATAGACCCAGATGAAGACGTGTACCCGTTCGTGGCTCCGGGCACGAGCTTGAAGGATATGATTACAGGGGCTTAGACAATGTCTGGAAATGGTGACTGGTACATTGTTTCAGCGCTTGTGGAAAACAAGCCCGGAGTCCTGTTTAGGATAACAAACCTCTTCAGGGCGCGCAGTTTTAATATCGAGTCTATAACTGTCGGCACCACAGAGCAACCGGATCTATCCAGAATGACAATAACTACAAACAGCGATGAGCGTACGCTCGACCAGCTTGTAAAGCAACTGAGGAAGTTGATAGACGTTGTAGATGTCAAGGTTCTAGACCTTAACAAGGCAGTATACCGTGAGCTAGCACTAATCAAGATGAAGGCAGTTGATCCAATGACAAGAAGTGAGATACTCAACTATGCAAGCATATTCCGTGGCAATATCATTGATATAGGCAAGGAAACTATCACAGTCGAGATAACAGGCACGCCCGATAAGATAGATGCATTTAAGAATCTGGTCGAACAATACGGTATTGCCCAGTTGGCAAGAACTGGTGTTTCAGCATTACCAAGAGGGATTGAACGTTGAGTGAAGAGAAAGTAAGGATTTTCGATACGACGCTTCGTGATGGCGAGCAGACGCCGGGCGTGACAGTTACTCCAGAGCAAAAGATCCAGATAGCAACAAAGCTGAGCGACCTAGGAGTGGATGCAATAGAGGCGGGATTTCCCATTGTATCTCAAGGCGAGAGGCATGCCATTAGGACTATTGCAAGCAGCGGGCTCAAGGCAGAAATATGCGGCCTTGCAAGGACCACCTATGCAGACATCGATGCAGCGATAAACTGTGATCTAGACTACATCCATACTTTCATTGCAACATCAGATATACACATGAAATTCAAATTGAAGATGACAAGGGAACAGGTACTAGAGCACGCCGTTCGGGCGGTCGAGCATGCAAAAAAACACGGCCTCAAGATAGAGTTTTCTGCAGAGGATGCGACTAGGTCTGACAGAGAGTTCTTGCTCAAGGTATTCAAGTCAGTGGAGCAGGCAGGCGCAGATAGGCTGGACATACCGGACACTGTAGGCTATGCAACTCCGCAGTACATTACCCAGATAGTCAATGACGTCAAGTCTGTTTCCCGGCTTCCCATAAGCATGCATTGCCATGACGACTTTGGTCTAGCAGTAGCAAACTCGATAGCAGGCATAAACGCAGGTGCAGCTTGTGCACACGTAACAATAAACGGTCTCGGCGAGCGAGCAGGTAACGCCTCGCTTGAAGAGTTCGTCATGGCTTTGCAATGCCTCTATGAAAAAAAGCATAACATCAATACAGAGATGCTCTACGAAACTTCAAGATTTGTATCAAACACAATGGGAATCATCGTGCAGCCCAACAAGGCCATAATAGGCGAGAACGCCTTTGGCCACGAATCAGGCATTCATACACATGGCATAATCAACAACCCGCTAACATATGAGCCGATAAGTCCGGAGCTTGTAGGCAGAAAACGCTGGCTTCAGGCGGGCAAGCACGCAGGAGCGCATGGCATAAACGCTATGCTCGCAGAGTTTGGCATAACGCCAAACGGCGAACAACTCAAGGCCATAGTGGAAAAGCAAAAGGACCTCGCAGACAAGGGCAAGGCCATTACCACCACAGACTTGCTCTCCATAGCAGGAGAGGTCATGCACAACCCACAGTTTGAAGAAAAGTTCAAGCTGTATGACTTTCATATCGTCACGGGCATGAACATCATACCTACCGCAGTGGTCAGACTCAATGCAGAAGGAAAGGACATGATATCATCAGACACTGGTGTCGGCCCGGTCGATGCAGCGTTGAGGGCCATTCAGAAAATCGCGGCCGACGTCGCAAGCATCAAGATTCGTGAATACAGACTCGACTCTATAGCAGGTGGTTCTGATGCGCTTGCAGAAGTCTCGGTAAAAGTGGAGGACAAGAACGGCAATATTGTCTCTGCGCGCAAGGCAAACGAAGACATCGTTGTTGCTTCAGTAGAGGCCATGATGGATGCCATAAACAAAGTGCTTTTGAAAAAGGTCCTGTACTCGAAGAGCTAGGCGCTGCACTTTGACTAGGTATGATATTTCACTCATCACAGGCGATGGCATAGGTCCAGACCTTGCAATGGCGGCAAAGGAAATACTTGAAACAATCAGTGACAACTCTTCGGCAAAATTCACCATAAGTGTGATAGAGGCAGGCGACAGAGCTCTAAAAAAGCAAGGCAAGGCACTCCCAGAGTCCACAGTAGAAGCAATAAAAAAGTCTCAGGCCTGCCTGAAAGCACCCGTAGGTGAGAGTGCTGCAGATGTTATTATCGTCCTAAGAAGGATGTTTGATCTTTATGCAAACATCAGGCCGGCAAAGTCTTATCCGAATATTCACTCACTCTTCAAGAACGTTGATCTCGTAACAGTCAGAGAAAATACAGAAGATGTCTATCTTGGCTGGGAATTCCAAGCTGATGAGAATACCGTAGTAGCGCTCCGCGTCACTTCAAAAAAAGCATCACAAAGAATTGCAGAGTATGCTTTCAGGGTGGCTGAAATGCGCAACAATAAGCGCAAGGTGGTTGCTGTTCATAAGGCAAACGTTATGCGCAAAGGCGACGGGCTCTTTGCTTCAGTGTGTAGAGAAGTCTCAAAGATGCATCCCGGGATACACTACAGCGAACTCTACGTCGACGCGGCATCGATGAACCTAATAAGGAATCCAGAAGAGTTTGATGTCATAGTCACGACAAACCTGTTTGGCGACATACTTTCAGATGAGGCCGCGCAGGTAGTTGGAGGGCTAGGAATGGGTCCGGCCGCCAACATTGGTGAAAGCTTTGCGCTTTTTGAGCCCGTCCACGGGGCTGCATTTGACATAGCGGGCAAAAATATTGCAAACCCGTCATCAATTCTTTTGTCAGCAAAGATGATGACAGAATGGCTTGCAGACAAGAATCATGACACAAAGGTAGCAGAGGAAGGCAGGCGTATAGAAAATGCCATAGTAAAGCTGCTCGGGAGGAACCAGAAGACCAAGGATATCGGCGGTACACTGACTACTTCAGAATATGTCAAACAAGTTGCCAAGTCTATGTACTAGCCTGGTGACCTTTTCTGCCAAGCAATCATCATAAATACGAATGGTATGGTCATAAGGCCGGTCGCTATCAGGACAGGCTGCAGGATGGATATCAGGACATCTTCGGGGTAGCCATCAAGGTTCAGAAATGGAAATGGAAAGACTGCAAATAGCCAGTATCCCCCTAATATGCCAAAAACTACCTTGTTACGCCGGAATACTGCTGCTATACTTATCTTGCTCACCTTCTTGCGCTCGCATGTTATGCACTTGACTGTCCTCCTGCTGCCCATCATATCAGGAGGTATGACACAGGAGGTACACGCGTGTTTTTGGCAGAAATAACATCGTTTAGAAGCAAAGCGCGAGCCGCAGATGGAGCAATCTGTCATGCAAGACAGTTCACAATCTTACAATATTACCTTGTCGGGGTTCTGTCAAACATATGATTGACAACTGCAGAGGCTCAACTTGCCGGCATCACAATAAGCAAAACTTAAATTCCCTCACCAAAGTAGATGCTGAGGGTCAAAAAATTCCGACATTTCAAAGGACCTACAGTGGTTACGCCGCCAAGCTGATGCTTGAAGACGGCACTATTTTTGACGGGATCGGCTTTGGGTATCCTTCCGAGATAACAGGCGAAGTCGTCTTTAATACAGGCATGGTTGGGTATACTGAAACGCTCACAGATCCTTCGTACAGAGGACAAATGCTGTGCATGACTTATCCTCTTGTGGGCAACTATGGTGTTCCCAGCTTTGAAATCAAGGACGAATACGGGCTACCCAAGTTCTTTGAATCCGATCATATACAAATAAAGGCATTGCTTCTGCACGATCTGTCTGATATAGCAAGTCACTGGAGTGCCACCAAGACGCTGGACCAGTGGTTATACGAGGAAAAGGTACCGGGCATTTACGGCATAGATACACGTGCACTGACAAAGAAGCTCCGGGTAAGTGGTGTTATGACAGGTGCAATCATAGTTTCCAAAGAGCCCGTGGATGAGGCACGGCTTAAAAAGCTGGTCTCAGGTGCCAAGTACGAGGGGCTTAACTTCATGCCGGAAGTTTCGACGGATGGCCCACAGATGTACGGCGATAAGAACAAAGATTGCATAGTAGTAATCGATACGGGTGTAAAATACAGCATCATACGCAACATCATACGCACAGGCTACAGAGTCGTACGCCTCCCGTGGGATGCTAACTACGAGCAAGTTATGGCTTATCACCCAAAAGGTGTTGTAATAAGCAACGGTCCAGGAGATCCCAAGGTCTGCAAGGGTACGATAAGGACAGCAGCCAAGCTGATAAAAACCGAAACACCCACGCTGGGTATCTGTCTGGGAAACCAGATACTTGCCCTTGCAGGCGGTGCAAACACATACAAGCTGAAGTTCGGCCACAGGGGCCAGAACAAGCCCTGTGTCAATGTGCGGAACAATATGGCTTATGTGACAAGCCAGAACCATGGCTATGGCATAGACCCAAGCAGTCTCAAAGGCACAGGATTTAAGATATGGTTTTCAAATGCTGATGATGATACGGTGGAAGGTATAGAGCATGCAAGCAAGCCGGTAATAGCTGTCCAGTTCCATCCAGAAGCTTCACCAGGGCCATATGACTGCATGTTTGTATTCGACAGATTCAAAGAGATAATCGCGTCCGGCGTTGAAAAACCCAAGTCATACAAGCCCAAGAAGGTGAAAAAGAATGCCAAGAGATAAGTCGATAAAAAAAGTCCTCGTGCTTGGCAGCGGTGCTATAAAGATAGGTGAGGCAGGCGAATTCGACTACTCAGGATCGCAATGCCTCAAAGCTCTGGCTGAAGAAGGGATAAAGAGCGTGCTCATAAACCCCAACATTGCCACGATTCAGACTGATACAAGGTTTGCAGACAGGGTCTACCCGATTCCCATCGACACAACATACGTCGAGAAGATAATACAGGAAGAAAAGCCTGATTCAATAATGCTTGGCTTTGGAGGACAGACAGCGCTCAACTGTGGTGTTTCGCTATACGAGCAGGGTATTCTTGACAGATATGGCGTCAGGGTGCTCGGCACACAAATAGAAGGCATCAAAATAACAGAGGACAGACAGCAGTTCAAGGACGCCATGATGAAGAGCGATGTGCCCGTGCTGCAGAGTTTTGCCGTCAAGTCACTCAAGGAAGCCCAAAACGCTGCAGAAGAGATAGGCTACCCAGTGATTATCCGCGTTGCTTATACCCTTGGAGGTAGAGGAGGCGGTGTCGCGTACAACGAGATAGAGCTGCAAGACATTGTCCAGCGCGGCCTCAACCTCAGCATGGTCCACCAAGTCCTGATAGAAAAGTACGTAGGCCACTGGAAGCAGATAGAGTATGAGGTGATGCGCGACTTCCAAGGCAACGCGGTAATTGTCTGCAACATGGAAAATGTACTGGCCATGCGTGTACATACCGGCGACAATATTGTGATTGCCCCGTCGCAGACGCTTAACAATCATGAATACCATATGCTCCGTTCCGCAGCAATCAGAGCAGTCAGCTACTGCGGCATAGTGGGCGAATGCAATATCCAGTACGCGCTAGATCAGCTCTCCGAGAAATATACGGCAATAGAGATAAACGCGAGGTTGTCGAGGTCGTCAGCGCTTGCAAGCAAGGCCACAGGTTACCCGCTGGCGTACATGGCCGCCAAGTTAGGTCTTGGCTATACGCTGCCAGAACTGCTAAACAGGATAACTAAGGTCACCACCGCATGTTTCGAGCCTTCGCTTGACTACTGCGTCCTCAAGATGCCCAGATGGGACTTTTCCAAATTCGAAGGGGTCAAGCGTAAGCTGGGTTCTGCAATGAAGTCGGTGGGTGAAGTGATGGCAATAGGCAGGAACTTTGAAGAAGTTCTGCAGAAGGCGATAAGAATGTCTGCTATCGGAAGGGACGGCCTTGTCGCAAATGGCAAGGATCCATATTCTGAAACCGACATTGAGAGGATAGAGCAGGCTCTTTTGAGACCGGATGACGAGATAATCTATGCAGTGGTACAGGCTATGAAGGCAGGCCTATCCATCGATCGCATACACCACCTATCTGCGATAGACCCATGGTTTCTTGCAAAAATAAAGAACATAGTCAACATGGAAGAGCAGTTGAAAAAGCAGGCAGGGTTTGATGCAGGTCTTGTTAAAGAGGCAAAGAAGATAGGATTTTCAGATGCGCAGGTTGCAAGGTGCTTAAAGTCTGACGAAATGCAGGTACGCATTCTGCGTGAAAAAAATGGCATAGTTCCAGTAGTAAAGCAGGTAGACACACTTGCAGCAGAGTGGCCGGCTAAGACTAACTATCTCTATTTGACGTACGGCGGAAATGAGGATGACATAGTTGTAAAAAATACCAAGAACAGCAGAGTAATAGTACTCGGTGCTGGCCCGTACAGGATAGGAAGTTCGGTAGAGTTTGACTGGGGCACAGTCAACATGGTGTGGGGTCTCAAAGAAAACGGCGTAAAGGAGATATCAGTTATCAACTGCAACCCCGAGACCGTCTCGACAGACTATGACATATGCGACAGGCTCTATTTTGAGGAGCTTACCCTAGAGCGTGTTCTGGACATATGCGACAAGGAAAACCCGACAGGCATAGTGACATGCGTGGGCGGACAGACAGCGAACAACCTTACTCCCAAGCTTGCCAAGAATGGCATCAAGATAATAGGCACTTCGAGCGAGGATGTCGACAAGGCTGAAGATCGCGCCAAGTTTGGCAAGATGCTTGACGCGCTGGGAATAGGGCAGCCGGCTTGGAGGCAGTTCATAAACCTTGCCGAGGCGCAAGAATTTGCAGAAAAAGTCGGATACCCTGTCCTAGTCAGGCCATCATATGTCTTGTCCGGCGCAGCCATGAAGGTGGTTTGGGCTGCAGACCAACTTGAACGCTTCTTGACAGACGCCACGAATGTAAATCCCGAACATCCTGTTGTAATAAGCAAATTCTTGCAGGATGCAGCGGAAGTAGAAGTAGATGCGGTATCCAACGGTAAGGATGTAGTAATAGGCGCGATAATAGAGCACATAGACAATGCAGGTGTGCATTCAGGTGACGCGATGATGAGTATACCACCTTGGAGGCTGGACAGGCGAATAATGGACACCGTGGCGGATTATTCAACCAAGATAGGCATGGCGCTCAATGTCAAAGGACCTTTCAACATACAGTATCTCGTCAAGGATGAGCAGGTTATGGTCATCGAGGCTAATGTGCGTGCGTCGCGCTCAATGCCATTTGTGTCAAAATTTGCAGGCATAAATCTCATAAATCTAGCAGCAAGGGCAATGCTTGGAAAGCCTTTACCGCCAAAAGCCAAGGATATGTGGATGAAGGCTCATGGTTTTGGCGTCAAGGTGCCCCAGTTCTCATTCATGCAACTTGAAGGCTCCGACATAGTACTTGGAGTGGAAATGCAGTCCACCGGCGAGGTAGCATGTTTTGGCTCAAGTTTCTATGATGCGTTGTCCAAAGCATACATGGCAGCAGGCTATTCGCTACCGCTGTCTGGCTCGGTGCTGATAACCATAGGCGGACAGAAGAATAAGGAGAAGTTGCTGCCGTTGATATCGATGCTATCTTCCATGGGATTTACGATACTTGCTACCGAACACACGGCGGAGTTCATGGAAAACAACAAGGTCAAGGACGTGCAGCTTGTGCACAAGATAAGCGAGCCAGATCGCAAGCCCAATATTGCAGACATGCTCATTGAACGTAAGCTTGACTTTATCATCAACATACCGGCAACAGCAACACTTGAAAAGTTCGTAGGCATGCTACAAGATGAGTACCAGATACGCAGAAAAGCAGTCGAGATGGGTGTTCCTGTGCTCACAACCGTCGAGTCAGCCAGTTCATTCATCAAGACAGTCCAGTGGCTACGCGAGAACAAACCTACACTGGC
>CAZPIL010000056.1:0-8013 GCA_964586705.1 uncultured Nitrososphaera sp.
TAATTGAGGGGTGGACGTCCTTGTTTATGAGCTCTTCCGCCTTTTCCAGCAGGGCGCCGGCAAAGACCACCGATGACGTTGTTCCGTCGCCGACCTCATTGTCTACCGATTTTGCGACCTCTACCATCATCTTGGCCGCCGGATGCTGCACGTCGATTTCTTTCAGGATTGTCGCACCATCATTCGTGATAGTAACGTCGCCTAGGTTGTCCACGAGCATCTTGTCCATGCCCCTGGGACCAAGTGACGTCTTTACTATTTCGGCTATCAGCTTTGCAGCCGTGATGTTGTTCTTTTGTGCTTCCCTTCCCTTGCTCTCTTTTGTCCCTTCTCTCAGGACTAATACTGGCATTCCGCCAGCTGTGGTTTGAATTGATGCCATATTGTCAGTTCACCTTAGAATAAGGCAGATCTCCTCATTTCTCATATATGTTTTTCACATGCCAAGCCTGCGCGCTTTCTCGTCGAACTTGGCCCTGAACTTGGGCACATTTATGATGAATCTCTCATGCCTGCCCTCACCTATAGTATCAAGCCTGTCCCGCGCTTTGACTTCAAACATAACCCGCCTGCCTTCCACTGATGAGATCTTTGCCTTGAAAAAGGCCTGTGCGCCAACAGGAGTCGCGGCCAGGTGCTTGACGTCTACTATCGTGCCTACAGAATCCCATTCCTTTTCGGGTATAACCTGTTCTTTCAGCAATAGTCTGCAGGTCTCTTCGATCTCCATTATCATAGCCGGCGTCGATAGCACATTTTCACCTTCCCAGAGAAAGCTTGTCGTCATATTCGAGTCGACCGTTATCTCTCTCTCCTTTTCTGCCCCGATCTTCAATCTGGACTCAAAATCTGCACTCATCCGGAATTTCTCGGACCCTCTTGCTTAAAACGACTCTGTTGGCGGCCAACTCTGCGGCTCGTTGCTTCAAAAATCCATGTACAACAGTGAGGGTCTGTGGTATACCTCCGCCAAGCTGGTTTTTCAGACCTGGGAGGTAAATGTGAGCCCTTAAAACCTGTGCCTGCGTTCATCTACCTTCTGCTCTTTTTCTTCCTTGACGTGATGCAGCCTGTCCTTTTCATGCAAAAAGAGCTTGCCGCAGCTGGAGCACTTGAGGACCCGATGCCCGTGGTCTTGCTGGGCGTGCCTTACGAGCTCGTCATAGCTCTTGTAGCGGCTGTGGCATTCTTTGCATTCGTGCCTGCTGAATAGACCCACAAGATGTTATTACGTAGAGTCTGCTAAAAAGATGTCTGAAAAAGAAAAGGTAGCGACCCCGCTTTTTTTACCTGCTGCGCCTCATGCTCGAGACGATTGCATACGCCAAGCCGACCGCGAGACCAAAGGTCAGCGGAATCCATACCGGGAAGGCTGCCGGATCAATTGCCTGTTTGAACAGTACGCTGAACATATCCAACATGCCAGATGGTTAATAGCACAAGTATATTAGATTTTCTGCATCGCCCGAGTCAGCCATACATTAAATTACCCTAAGGGAAGAAATGCTTTATCATGAAGATGATGAAGGAGATGCGCAAGTTCTGCCCCAAGTGCAAGACTCATACAGTGCAGTCTGTCGGCCTGTACAAGAAGGGCAAGGACAGGACTGTGGCAGAGGGCGCACGCAGGCACGCCGAGGACAAGAAAGGATACGGCGGCCAGAAATTCCCCGAGTTAAAGAGGACTGCCAAGACCTCAAAAAAGATGACATTACGCTATACCTGCAAGACCTGCCAGAAAAAGACCATGAGAGAAGGCATGAGGATACGTAAACTGGAGATAGCGTAGACATGAAGCGCGAAAATATTCTAATTCCAAAGCCCCGCAGTAAGTTTCTCTCCGTCCAGTGTGAGAAATGCAGCGCCACTACGACCGTGTTCTCTCACAGTACCGCCGGTGTCAAGTGCTCTGGCTGCGGCGAGCTGATTGCGCAAAGTAGTGGCTCAAAGGCCAAGATCTTTGGCAAAGTCGTCGCCACGCTTGATCAGTAGCTCGGCGATCTCTTTTTCCTTTGTTGTGTTTACGTTCACTGCTATCTCTATTCTGTTCATCGTCACGTAGCGCTCCTCGACAGGGCCTGAGATGCCAGCATCAAACAAGGTTATGCCGGAATGACAGAAATCTCCTACAATCACACTCGGTGTAACTCCGAGCCTTTCTACAAATTTCTTTTCAACCATGAGCGAGATTGCCGGACCGCTTTCTCTTGTGAGATGATCCAGCGCGTCGCTCACAGAGAGCGGAGTCAGGAGGGGAACGTCAGCAGGCACTATGAGGACTTTATCCGGAAAGAGCTTTGCCAGCAAAAGCGATAGGTCCTGCGGGTAGCCTGCACCCTCTGTATCGATGACCTTGACGCCTCTTGAAACCAGAAACTTTCTGGTTCTTGGGGTCTTCGGGGACACGGCGGCTGCTATTCTTTCGAACCTGTGCGATTTTTCAAGCGCATCAATCACGCGTTCGATGTAGTGCTTTCCTGAAAGCTTTGCCATCGGCTTTTCTTCGCCTGTGCCAAGTCGAGAGCCTATACCCCCGCACATTACGGCAGCTATCAAAGCATCACCGACGAAAGGACTATCAGTGACGCGAGCCTCGTGACCTCGTTTGATGCCCCCAACACGTCGCCTGAGATGCCTCCAAAGCTTCTCTTCGAGGCGTGGCGCATAAGCGCGCCGAGCGCTATTGAGACTCCAAGCGCGGCCATGCCTGCATAGCCTGACGCAAACCATACGATAGGCAGCACTGTACCTGTAGCTGCTGCCATCCTGCGGCCGTCCTTCATGGCCGCCGTAAAGGGCGAGCTGAACCCCTCCCATGCCGATGTACCTTTGTAGGTCAAAAGCACCATGACATACTTGGCAATCACTTCAGCTGCAATTATACTTGTCATGATCTGCAGGCCGGAAAAGCCAGTTCCAAACACGATTATCATCCCGGCAAAGTACATGACAAGCGCTGCCACACCTGCAGAGCCAACGGCGGGGTCAAGCATGGCCTTGCGCTTGACTTCTTTGTCGCCCTTTGCCATCATGCCGTCGGCAAAGTCGGCTAGGGCGTCTGTATGATGCACACCTGTCAAGACAACGAGGCTACCTGCTACTATGAGGCCAACCAAGAGCGGATTCAGAAAGGGTGAAATGCCAAAAGCCATTCCTCCTACGATGCCCCCGATTACTATTCCGGCAACCGGGAAAAGGTACATGTTTTTCGCGACATAGTGTATGTCATGCGCCTTGCCTGCCGGCAGTATGGTCAGAAAGGCAAGTACCGACTGTATTGGTTTAAGGGATGCCAAGCAGCAGCCTCCACCAGCCGGCCAGATATAAAATAGTCATTATAGGCACCGAGAACACAAGGAAGAAAAGTGCAGTGGTAAGCTTCATTATAGCTACTGCCTGCCGGCACTTTGCAATCGTCGCAGGCTCGTGCCCCTCGCCCAGAGCATAATGCCCGACCTTTTCCAGCCTCACTCTCAGGGCGCCGGCCATAGATGCCATAGGATAACCAGCATTTGGCGAAAATGTCTTGGCATGGTCACGCTGTAGCATCTGAAACGAGTTCTTCCAGTCTGCGCCAAGCACCTTTGCAGACAGAACCATCAAAAACGCGGTTATCCTTGCAGGAACGTAATTGGCAAACATGTCAAGCCGGGCCGACATCCATCCTATGTTTCGGTAATAGTCTTCCTTGTAGCCAATCATCGAGTCAAGCGTGTTTATTGCCCTGTACGCCAATGCGCCTGCGGGTCCGACAAGTGAATAATAGAAGACCGGGCCTACTATGCCATCGACCGTGCTTTCGCCTACACACTCTATTGTTGCAGAAAGAATGTGCTGCTCGTCAATGTCGTCTGTCCTGCGCCTCACTATCATGGAAAGACTCTTCCTTGCGCCGGCCAGATCTCCTTTCTCTAGGCAACCTGTGATGGCCTGAGCGTGCCTTTCCATGCCTCTTACTGCTACTGTCACCTTCAGCACAATTGCAGACAATATGGCAAGTGCGAAAAGGCCGGCAATCTGGAAGCTTGCTACTGCAGCAAAGTGTACCGCTAGCCCGAAAAGGCCAACCAGCACAAGTGCAAACGCTGCACCCTTTGCCCTTTCAGCCACAGGCGAGTCGGACTTGAGCATTGGAATGAAACGCCCTATCATCCTGCCAAGCCATGCCACTGGGTGGTAGCGATTTGGAGGGTCTCCAAAGGCCCAGTCAAGTACAAGCCCGCCAGCAAGCGCAGCAAGGAGGGTAATCACAGACCAGCCACCTTTTCTATCTTGGAGATGTCGATATTCTCTCTTATTGCCTTTGCGAGGAGGTCTATCTGCCAGTTCCATGACTCTCGTGGAAGCTCGGGCCTGCCTAGTCCGCCACCTCCTACAAGCGAGTCTTCCTCAGGCAGGTCAAAGTCGACCTTTGGTATGACACCAAGCACGCGCTTTTTTGTTATCTTGCGCGTCTGCTCTATTGCCGGCTCTAGGAGCGAGTGGTCTCCCCTAAACTTGTTTATCAGAAAGCCCTTTACGAGTGCCCTGTGCCTTGCCTTCAGCAACAACATGGTGCCTGCTATGCTTGCAAAGCAGCCGCCCCTTTCGATATCGGCCACGATCATTACCGGGGCCCTTACACTTTCTGCGATCAGCATATTTGCAATGTCATATTTTGCAATGTTCATCTCTGCCGGCGATCCGGCGCCTTCCATCACCACGATCTCATGCTCCCTGCGCAGGATGTCAAGTGCCTTGAGGGCGACAGGCAGGCCCTGCTGCAGGGCAAACTTGCTGTAATAGTCCTTTGCGTGCATTTCGGCATAGAATCTGCCGTTTACCAATACCTCGCTCCTGTAATCGCCAAGCGGCCTCAAAAGAACCGGGTTCATATTCGCGTGAGGCTGAACCCTTGCAGCTACCGCCTGTACGGCCTGGGCACGGGCCATCATGCTGCCGTCCTGTGTCTGATATAGGTTGGAGGACATGTTCTGAGCCTTATAGGGTGCTACTTTGTAGCCTGCATCGGAGAAGCATCTACAAAGCCCTGTGACAAGCGTGCTCTTGCCTGCCCCCGACGAGGTCCCCTGGATCATGAGAAGCCTAGCGCGCCTTGCCATTGTCCATCCTCTCGAGCGCCTTTAGCAGGACGAGATTCTCATGGTGCGTCTTCACAGCTATCCTGACATGTTGCGAGCCCATCCCTGTAAAAGTACTGCAGTCTCTGACAAGCACACCCGTTTTGTTCAGGAGGGCGTCGCGAAATCGGTTCGAATCAGAACCATCTAGCTTTACCAGAAAATAGTTTGCATCTGACGCAAGCGGCGCAAATGACTGCATCTTCCCGATCCTGCCGTACAGGAACTTCTTCTCTTTTACTACCAGCCTGACTGCCCTTGCCAGGTGTGCCTTATCTGAAATGGCTGTTATACCGGCAGCCTGAGCAAGGCCATTGACATTCCATGGTACTTTGAATGCTGACAGTCTATCGGCGACTTGCTGCGACGATATGCCATAGCCCACCCTGAGGCCAGCCAGCCCGTGGGACTTTGTGAGGGAGCGCAAGACAAGGAGGTTCTCATGATCGGAAACCATACTTACAAGAGTATTTGCTCTGTCTGCCAGCTCGATAAAGCACTCGTCAAGCAGGATCTTTGTCGAGCTGTCGATGCTCTTGATTATTTTTGTGATTTCACTAGTTGCAAGCATGCCCGTCGGGTTATTTGGATTGCAAAGAAATAACGCGTCCGCACCCCTTGCCGCGTCTATGACAGCGCTGGCGTCAAGGCTGAAATCCGGTGCAAGCGGCACAAACTCTACATACGCGCCGGCTCTCTGCGAGGCAAGCTCGTACTCGCAGAACGTGGGAGCAGGGATTGCTACACGCCTTTTTGCAAACGCCCTTGCAAACCAGTGGATTATCTCTACTGCACCGTTACCAACTGTTATCTCGCCGCCGGTGCTTCCGAGGTAGCGTGCAAGGCCCCTTTTTAGGTCTCTGTATTCCGGGTCAGGGTACATGGACACTAACGTGGGCGCGCTCTTCTCGATGACCCTGAGAGCCTTTTTCGGCGCGCCAAGCGGGTTGACGCTTGAGCTAAAGTCCACCTTGACCTGCCTGTGATGCACAGAATATATGCCGCCGTGAGAGCAGGCGTGTGCCACGCAGGATTATGGCGGCAGTCTATATTTAGAATGTATGCCTGGCCGATCCATACGGCAGCTCCGTGGAAGGAAAGCACTTATCGCCGCTGTATGCCGGGCCATCCTGTGTGCTAGCCTCTAATCCTGATCTCTATTATCTCTCCGTCATAATTCGAGAGCATGTTGGTGTACGGGTAGCTGACAGAATTACCAATGTCCTTTTCAAACACCGCGATATTTGCTGTACTGTCGTACGCATTCTGAAGCTGTCTTCCTTCTCCTATGTTTGTCTGGAAGTGGTTGTCAGACATCAGCAGCAACTTTTCAGTTTCAACAGGAAGGTAGAGCAGGTCGCGGTAATCCCAGAGGCTATGCTCCTTTTCATATACATAGACGAAGAGCCACGCATAGACCGGGTTTGCCGCTATAGTTGTTCTGTCATCTGCAAACTCGAGCACAAAGGCTGCTGCCTCAAATTGGGTCGAAGTAACGTTTGTCGTGATGAGCAATGTGCTGGATACCAGACCGAAAACTCCTATGCCTGCGATCGCAGCGTAGGGAAGGTTTGGCTTTATTATTGATGCTCTATCTATCAATCTGGCTGCAGCAATACAAAATACCGGTAGGACTGGTATCCAGTAAAAATGCTGGACATGTTCTATCGCTGATAACAAAACGACAAAGGGTACTATCCATAGCAGTATGAATGCCTGCTTTGTTGCTGCCGCATAGATAAAGCCTGCTGTACCAATGAGCAAGAGTACGGGATCGAAAAGGAAAAACGCCATTACAATAAACCAGAACCCAAGTCCCTCTCTCTGGGTTTGCCATATCACGTCTCTCATCCAAAAGTCAAACTGTCCCTGGGAGGCGCTGTACGCCGGCCATATGAGCGGTATCAGAATCACCGGTGCAAACCATATGCCCAACGTCTTTAGCTTGCTAATGCTGCCGCCGCCTTTGCCACTTCCTGAATATACCAGATAGCCTACAAGCGGTATCATGGTAAAGGCCGGAACCTTGGTAAAAATGGCTGCCCCTAAAAAGATGCCTGCTAGCAACGCCAGCACGGTTTTTTTCTTGCCGCCAGCGCTGCTGACATAGGCGGCAAACAGTACAGATGATAGGAGAAATGGAAGCAATATGGAATCCAAGAGTACCATACGCATGAACCAAGTAACAGGCATTACAGCAAACAGGGTGGCAGCTATCAGCGCCACTCGCCTGCTGTACCTATGCTCGGCTATCTTGAAAATCAGAAATGTGTCGACGACTGCCAGCAGACCCATGAGTACCCGCGGCACGGCGTAAAGCGCCATGATGGATTCAGCATCGGTACCGGGCTCAAGCGAGCCGGGATAACCTGCCAGAGAAAGTGTACCTGCCAAGAAGATTTGGCCAAAATATGGATGGTCATAAAATGTCCTTTCCTGCGGACCAAAACCTTCCATCACGTGCATGGCCCTGCGCATGTATATCCCTTCATCGTAAAAGATACTCGGAAATCCTACAGGATTCCACACGTGGGTAAAAGTTGATAGGGCAAGCGGGATGAGCAGCATGACATACCATTTCGAACGGATTATAGTCATGCTGGCTGACACGTGCGCTGAATACCTGTGGCCAAATATTAGCTAATGCCGGATAGCCCTTCTTGAATTGCTGCCGTTTTGCAAAGGCTGGGAGGAAGGGTGGAAAAGTGCAAAAACGATTATTAGTTACATTGGGGAACAAGCCGGACGTATGCTGAAGGTAGCAGTAATAGGCGCCACCGGCGCCGTGGGCCAGGAGTTCATTGTGGCCCTTAACAAGCACAAATGGTTCCAGCTAACTCACGTGGCCGCTTCTGAGCGTTCTGCGGGCAAGAAATACATCGATGCTATCCGC
>CAZPIL010000057.1:0-7996 GCA_964586705.1 uncultured Nitrososphaera sp.
GCTCATGCCTTCTATCTGTTATCTTGCCTGTCTTTGTGTCGACCATGGCCAGAAAGTTTATCGGCTGTGAGCTAATGAGCCCCCTTCCTTCACCCGAACCTCCTACGATTTTTTTGCAGCCTGAAATCTTCATTGTGTGTTTTCTCTGACTATCGTCTTAATATCTTTGAGAGCAACTTTAACTTTGTTGGAGCTATTCATATAGTAGGCGGCCTTGACGCTACTTGTTATCACTGAATCGTATTTTTCCCTTGTGACATATGGCGTAAGGCACGTGCATGAGTCACACATGAATTCTCCTCCTGCCTTCTCAAGCCTTCCTGCAAGTCCTATTTTTGTTGCCTGATTATGGATCGCCCTTGAACAAAATATCATACATCTTTTCTTGAATTTCTTGCCTTCAGTCAGACTCGCAAGCCTTTCAAGCTCCTCGATATTGAGCTGCGGACTTCCAAGTGTAATGATGTTGCCGTCATCTGCCGTTGACAGTTCTTCTCTGACCTTTTTTGCTTCTTCCTTTCCAAATGAGATCTTTTCCTTTGCCTCCGAGTTTCCCAGTATAAACATGCCACAGGACCCCGAGGTGCCGATACCCGCAGACAGAGCCTTTGCCTGTGGCCTTGAAAGTGAGTTAATGCCTGCAAGCGCTATGCTGGAACTCCTAACTGTCCTACCCGCAAAATATCCTAGGAGCCCAAAGTCAAGCTCGCTTTCGAATTTGGAATCTGTCTCGATCTTTATCTTGGGGTTTCTTGCCTCATCACGCCTGAGATCTGAGAACGGGGCCTTGCCGGTGACCGAACTTGCAAGCGCTGACAGCGCTGATTCTTTGTTTGTTCTGATGCCCAGAAGCGAATTGGAGAACACTGCAGCATTGCTTTCTGCAAAACTCACCTGCGTCCCGGTGCGAGGCATATCAAATACGTCGTAAGGTGCACAAGTAAATGATGGCTCTACTCCCATACGTCTGTATGATCGAATAATGCTTTCTTGCATTTCTGCAAATTTTTCAGATATCCCTTCAGGGTGCTTCATATCATAACCCATAGGGTTGACAGTCGTCCTAATCACTACCTTGACTTCTTTGCTAAAATTGTCGAGGAACTGGGCACCCGCGTCGCCAATAGTGTTGTAATTTACACCAGATACGTGGGCCCATTTCACCGGTGTCAACTTCTCTGCGCCCGTTGCCTCGCCGATTGCGGCAAGAATGCGGTACGCGGAGGCGAGCGCCTCTCCTTTTTCACCCTTGAGTGCTCTTTCCTCATCCCGGCTCAGTTCCACGCCATCAATTCTGGCAGATGAATATAAGAACCATTTGAGAGGTGAGATTATATCGAGGATCCGACTAGTTTTTCCACTCTTGGCCAGAAATATTGGCACTATTATGACAAATATGGAAGAGACCCTACGTCGTGAAAAGCCTCCCCGGCTGACCACGCTGCGTGAGCTACAGATGGAAGAGAACGGCGATCCTTTCAAGATACTGATAGGCACCATACTATCTGCAAGGTCCCGTGATGAGAATACTACCCGGGTAGTTAACCAGCTTTTTGCGACTTATAGTACACCGGAAGCTATTGCAAATGCCGACCTCCGACACATTAAGAAGATAATCCATAGCATCGGCTTTTACAATGTCAAGGCGGCTAGGATAAAGCAAGTTGCAAGGGAAATAGTCGACAAATTTGCAGGCGAGGTGCCGTCAGACATTGATAAGCTCTTGGAACTTCCTGGCGTGGGACGTAAGACAGCAAACTGCGTCTTAGTTTATGCCTTTGACAAACCTGCCATCCCGGTAGATGTGCATGTGCACCGTATCTCAAACAGAATTGGGCTAGTGGATACCAAGACGCCTGAACAAACAGAACAAGAGCTCTTGAATCTAGTGGACAAACAACTATGGACCAAGGTAAACAACACTTTTGTTATGTATGGCCAGAACATATGCCTGCCGACAAGACCAAATTGCAAGGTGTGCGGCTTGAAGGACGCGTGCAAGTACTATTCTAGCTCTTCCTCTTCTTGACAAACAAGAGGATCCCTATAAAAGCACCAACTCCTGCCATTATTGCCCCTGGCAAGTAGTATATGGGTGTGCCGACCAGACTGCCGAACACCAGATTCAACGCTATGTTGCCATCATGTGCATTTGCCGGAAGTCCTGATTCATCATTTCCGTATATTTCGACTGATGCGAGGTTAAAGCCGTTTATATCAAGCCTGTCAACGACGATGCGTCTGCCGTCAGAGATAATCAACCCGCTGTTTTCAACATGTGTTACTCCTACTGCCTCTTCCGTGGACCACCCTGCCTCATCATCGCTGTAGACATTGACTTGGCCTATGTCTGGCGAGTTAACAACTACAGCATATTTCCTCGTTTCGCCACCATGCATTAATATCTGGAGAAACTTTTCGCTAGGTGCCTGTTCCCGCAATACTATAACGACCTTGGCATCATCTTTTGCTGTGTATGAGAGTGTATTCTCTATACCCATTATCCAGTTTTCACCGACCGGCTCGTCAAAAGTATACGTCACTGGGTTCCTGCGGTCTTGGTTTGCCGCCCCGTACGGCAAGACAAAGCTCTCGTTGCGCTCGCCTTTGATTATGTCGTAGGGCGCGTTGGTCTGTGCGTATGCGCCAAATGGAGTAAAGATAGTCAAAAGCACAAAAATGGCCACAAGTACGTGTGGAACGGGCATGGGTATATTTCGACTGGTTAGTAATATATACGACACGCGTAGAGCTCCCCTCCACGTAGAATGCAGGCGGAACGGCCGTTCCAGAATTCCTGATATAATCTGGTGGAATAATAAATGACGTAAATGGGGTGGGTGATTACAGCAGGTATAATATTTGCTCTGGTAGTATCGGTCTCTTTGTCAGTAGTATCTGCAAACGCCCAATCATTTTACGTGACGACCAGCAAGGGCGTTTATGACGAAGGCGAGCGGGTGGTGGTGGCCGGCACAGTGTCCGACGCAGCTGATCGCCGGCCGGTGTTTGTCACGATATCCAGTGACCAAGACGAGTGCGCGAGGCAGAACGTCCGACCTCTGCGTGATGGCTCGTTTGTATCACGTCCTATGACGGTTATCAGCTGTGGTCCCGGCGAGTTTAGCGTGACTGCAACACACGCTGATGCTATTGTCTCCAATTCATTTATTGTGGAAAGCAAGCGGCAAGTAGCCGACAGCCTTGAGCTCCGTACCATGAGGGCAACTGTGGCTGAAGCCCAAGGTGTCGTAAATACAAGAGTGCGGGAGATGCTCAATGCGAATTTGGCTATACCGGAACGGGCCGCAGAAGCTTATAGCAATGGAGTTGCAGACGCGTCCTTGATGGAGCAGGCAATAGAACGCGGGAATGTACTGGCCGCGGAAGAGCACAGGACAGCAGCCCTTGCGCATTTCAGAGAGGTACTCGATTTACTCTCACCTGACAAAGTGAAAGCAGTTGTTGGAGAAGTACGCGAAGAGCAAGTGCGCATCTATGCCGTCGGAGAATGGTTCGGCCGCCTACAGGATCTCTTCAACAAACTAGTCAACCTTGCAGATAAGAATAACATCGCAGCCGAGCAAGAATTCTCCCAGATAGGGAAATTCTTAGATGAGGCTAGGCAACTTCTCAATGAAAGAAACTCTGCCCGTGCAGAAGACTCGCTTCGGTCAGCGGATAGGCTTCTCGAAGAGGCACGCAAGAAGCTGATACAGCAAGCTGAAGGTGATGACTCGCAGGCTCATGCTCTGACATCGGCCGCCGATAGGCTCACGGATTTGGCCTACGATCTTCGTAAAGATGCCAAGGACGTGCCCAGAGCGCTAGCAAAAGTAAATGCTTCTTTTGTGCTCATCAAAGGTGCCAACTCCTCGATAGCAGATGGTGACTATGACTCGGCCAAAGTCTCGCTAGACTCGGCTTTCAGGAAACTGCAAGAGGCACAAACCCTGCTCAGTAAATAAACATATTTTCAATACCCTTGTGCAAAGTGAGAATGGTTCCGTCGTATCTTGGCGCGCAATGTGTATGTGATATTAACGACCGCACCTGATATGGCTAAAATCAGCACTGAAACGGGTGTTCCTGAGCGAATTCCGCCCTCCCCCTAAAATAAGCTGTAACAATCTGATAGGTTATGTCTACTGCACGAAAGAACAACAGGGGAAAAATCGAGATAATGGCTGACATCCTGAACCTTTCAACGGTTGGGATAAAGAAGACGCATATCATGTACAGAGCCAACCTCAGCTATGAACAGATAATCTACTACCTTGGAGAACTGCAGGAAAAGGGTCTGCTAGAGCAGCGCACAGAGGATGGCAACGTGATATATGGAACGACGGAAAGAGGCAGAGAGTATCTTAACCACTTTTCGCAAATGTCGGAGCTAATGAGGGAATACTCCGAGCAAGAGGCGCCTCTTCTGGCCCAATAGTTATTTTCATTATGTCTGGAAGAGAACACTAACGCTGTCGGATCGGCCAAGTTTATTGCAGGTGAAATCGACAGCGTTTACAGACTATGATGAAAACAGCTCCACCGACAACTTGATTATCTAGTCCTATATAATCAATTATTCATGCGTGCTGCGTATTTGTGCAGCGAGATACTTGCACTGGATGACGGCATACGTTTTGCCGGCATAGCCACTAGGTTTGGCAAAGTCGTGGCGTCGATATACAGGGACAAACTCGACCCGCTCTTGACTGGACAAGAATCTGAACTTTCTGTCACTCAGTCGATCATTAGGATGGGTACTAGGCAGACCCTTGAAGAAAAACTGGGCAAGACTGTCTACGCTTTTGCGATGTATGAAAAGGTAAAGAGGGCAACAATACCGGTGCGCGATGCAGATGGCCATATACTCATGGTATCATTCGAAAACAATTGCGACCATGAACGCCTGATACTTGAAAAGATAATTCCGCTTGTTAGGAAACAAACGGCTCCTTGAAGGAGACTATTATCCTTGCTATTTCTGGGCGCATTAGGTGCGGGGCAGGAACTTTGCCAGAGCTTACCATGTTGCGCATCTTTGTGCCACTGAGCTCTTCTCTCGACTCAGGGCCATGTGGGCAGTTACGTTCATTTGAAAAGGCAAGACACTTTTTACAATAATAGAAAGCCGGAAAGAAGACAGGTTGTATTTCGAGATCAGGATACGTCTTGAATATCTCATGCGCTGCAAAAGGCTGATAATAGTCTCCCACCCCTGCATGGTCTCGCCCGACTATGAAATGAGTGCAGCCAAAGTTTTTTCTCATGATTGCATGGTGTATGGCTTCTTTTGGACCTGCATACCTCATTTCTGTATGCAAAGTCACAAACATTGCCTTATTTTTTGGGTAGTAATTCTCAATGAGTGTCTCATATGCCGCGAGTATTACCTCGTCCTTGAAATCTCCACGCTTTTTCTTGCCTATCAGCGGATTCACAAAAAGTCCGTCGTAAAGGTTGAGCGCCGCCTTTTGCAGCATCTCATGGGCAACATGGGGGACGTTCCTGGTCTGGAAACCGACGACGGTCTTCCAACCTCGCTTTTCTATTTCAGCCCTTGACTCGCGAGGCGCCATTCTGTATTTTCTCATGAGCCCGTCAGCGGCCCTCTTTGAGATTTGTATTTTGCCTCCAAGCAGCCTGTCTTTCATATTTGTCATCCTGTAGACGCCGGGGTGTTTGGGGTCGGTCGTTCCGTATACCGCCTTTGCGGATTCTAGTTTGTTGAATCCATAGATCTCCTCTATATTGAGTGACGCGAACTTTTCGCCTCCGATGGCAAGGGCCACCTCCCCTGCCTTTTTTGCCATAGTTGCAGTCTCCTCATCGACATCAAGTACTATGGGCACTGTCCATGCAAGGCCGCTCTTTAGCCTACCTGTCTTGACAATGCTTTCAAAATCGTCGCGACCAATAAACCCCTCGAGTGGGCTGAAAATACCGTCGGCGATGTTTTCAATGTCGTTTCTGAGATCACTTGATACTTCAATAATTGCCACGTCCTCTAGGTTACTGTTTGAAAACCTGCTTACGAGCCTTCCGCCATGTGGCGCTATCATGTCCTTGACCTTTTCTTTGTCGGGTCAAAGTGCAGACCGCATTCTTTGTTCGCAGTGCTTTCCCACCACCATCTGCCGGCGCGCGGGTCCTCGCCCGGTTTTATAGCTCTTGTACATGGCTCGCAGCCTATGCTGGGATAGCCCATATCATGTAGCTTGTTGTATGGAACATTATTTTTGCGGATATAGTCCCATACTCTATCAGAAGTCCAGTCAGCTATAGGGTTTAATTTGATGATGCCGCCATGTGAATTATCTATTTCTATTTTTTTGATATCTGCTCTCATAGCTGCTTGATCGCGCCTAAGACCAGTTATCCATCCGTCGAGACCTGCAAGCGCTCTGTTTAGTGGACGGACCTTGCGTATTTCGCAGCAAAGCTTGCGGTTTTCCACTGAGGAATACATCAGATTCATACCTAGACTTCTGACCATCTCTTCGACCTCCTTCTGGTCGGGAAACATCACATCGACCCTGATGCCATATCTTGCGCGGATATCATCTATTACGTTGTAAGTTTCTTGGTTGAGGCGGCCCGTGTCAAGTGTAAAGATCTTGGCATTCTTGTCCACCTTGGTCATCATGTCAATGATGGCAACGTCTTCTGCTCCGAAACTTGAGGCAAGCCCAATTTTCGGACCAAAGCTGCAAAGAGCCCATTCTAGTATCTCTTGCGCAGACTTGGCTTCAAATTCTTGTGCAAGTTGCTCGACCTGGGCTACGGTAAGCCTCATGTACAAAGAGTGGATTCCCCTCGCTTTATAAATTCTGGCGAGTGGGAATGCTTCTGGATTCCGCCTTGGGATGAAAAGCAGTTCTCTAAGCCTACGTATCTATCGTGATCATGTCTCTTGCCTTTTAACCCTCTTAAGCCGTTCTAGCCATTTATGGAAGCATCCAGCCTTCTTCAGGCTTGGCAATTTACAATGTTTGCTCTTCATACTATGTATGCAAGAAATTTGTTTATTAACCAGTAATTTTCTATATATTGTGTATTACTTCGCTTTGGAATAGTGTTAGCTAGGGGAGATTTTGGTTGACTGATAATTTTTGGGAAATGGTGGAACAATACCGAAAGCTCGGTTTTGACCCATTGCGGTGGATGTCGTCATGCTCAACCGAAGTCGACCCCTTGGTCATCAGGGATGCGCTTACTGAAGTCAAACGTAGTACAGTCAAGATGACACCTTCCTGGTTCGATGCATACCCGCATATTGCAGGCAAGGAGCCAGAGCTGACTAGACGTATCTTTGACTTCCCAAATCCTGTCATTGACAAAGAGGTCGAGGTCAAGCGCGCGCTCGCACTCTTTAGAGTTCATGTAGGTGCTGGCGAATCACCCAAGACTCTTGCAGGAATGCTGCATAACTTTCTATCGGTATTCCATGCCAAGGTAGCCATATCAAATGCGCAAATAGCCCTCACAGAGCATCATGATGCCCAATTTGCACTTTTTGACTATATATCTCTGCACCGGGGAAACAAAGACGGCTACATGCCAGCCCTGACCGCGTTCACACAAATAACAGACATAACGGCCGCACCTGACTCTGACATTCATGTAAGAATAACAATTGCAGATGCAGTTGAAAGGCTAAGCCTTCTTGGCTGCGGCAACCCCTCACTGTACAAGTTCTATCCTATCTATGACGCTCCAACAGACGAAATGCTTGATAGGATAAGAGCTAACCTAGACGCGGCGACCGCACGTCATAATCTTCCTATGGAAGATTATAGCTCGCTCAAGAAAGGCAAACTCTTCTATGGAACTAGCGCAGTAGCAATAACAAACAAGGAAATGCCGACCTGGTACAATCAGGTTGAAGAAGGCATGGATGTGATGATAACAAACAAGTTTGGCGGACTTGCGGCATTGAGCCTACATGCCCTCACATTGATGGAGCCTGCGAACGCGGATAAATTTGAAAAAGCCG
>CAZPIL010000058.1:0-7957 GCA_964586705.1 uncultured Nitrososphaera sp.
ATGAAGGGCTATTCTCTCTGAACAGGAACTCTTCTGCAGATGAGCATAAGTTCATATCCACTTTCCTCACAACAAGCGTGTAACGTGGCGATTTACCGCTATACCTTTTACAAGAGTCCCAACATCGGGATATTTGTCAGGGCAAACGACAGTGTGATGCTTATGCCGCAGGGCTTTGCCGAGACGAAGGGCGACAAGCTTGCCGACTATTTGCAAGTCCAGCCGATCATGACATCCATTGCCGGTACTAGGCTAATAGGGCCGATGCTGGTGATGAACAACAACGGCATACTTCTCCCGTCGCTTGCAGAAGATGAGGAAGTAGACTGGCTCAGACAGAGCACAGGTCTCAATGTCGAAAGGCTGTCAAGCAGGTACACAGCAGTAGGCAACATGATAGCGACAAACGACAAAGGCGCGCTTGTATCTCCTCTCTTGAAGGAGGCAGAAGGGCAGATACGCGACGTGCTCGGCGTGCCGGCGCATACCATGGGGGTCGGGGGGTTTGTACAGACTGGCTCAATGGTCGTGGCGACAAACACTGGAGCCGGCGTCCACCCCAGCGCGACGGAAGACGAGGTAAAGGCGGTTGCAGAGACGCTGCACGTACAGGCCGAGCCTCTCACGATAAACGGTGGTGTGCCATTCCTCTCATCAGGAATGGTGGCAAATACAAAGACAGTAGTCGTGGGAAACCTTACAAGCGGACCTGAGCTTATTATGCTCAGCAGGATATTCGAGGCCTAATGTTCAGCATTGAGATCCTCTGCGTTGGAAATGAACTTCTCTCCGGTATCACACTCAACACCAATGCGCATTGGCTAGCCGGCCAAGTGGCCAACGCAGGTGGCACGGTGAACAGAATAACCGTGGTAAGAGATGACCTTGGCGCGATATCATCCGCAGTGAAGGAATCGCTTCAAAGAAAGCCAGAGATCCTCATTGTAACAGGCGGACTGGGAGCAACCTATGATGACATGACTCTTGAAGGCGTCGCAAGAGCGCTTGGCAGAAAGCTCGTTTTGGACAGACGTGCTGTGCAGATGCTCAAAAACAGCTATGCCCGGCGCCAGCTGCACTACAGGATAAACAAGGTCAGGCTAAAGATGGCTACAATCCCCAAAGGCTCAACTCCAATAGAAAACATAACCGGGAGCGCCCCATCAGTGGCTATAGACAACAGAATTTTCTGTCTGCCCGGAGTGCCAGGCGAAATGAAGACCGTATTTGAAAGCCACATATTGCCGCACATAAAAGAAGGTGTAGGGATTTTTGTCGCAAGGGAGATAAACTACTCTGTCAGGGGCGTGTCAGAGGCCATGATAGCGCCGGCACTCTCAAAGGTGGTGAGAGCAAATCCAGACGGCATATACCTCAAGACCCATCCCAAAGGCTATTACAGAAAAACGACGCCGCAGATACGCGTGCAACTCATCTGCAAGGGAGATGACGCAAAAAAGGTGAAGGAAAGGCTTGACAGGATATCAGCTCAGTTGCTCAAGGAAATAAAGAGGTTGGGCGGCAGGATCGCATGATTCGCTATGTCCTTGCAGGCTTTGGCGCAGGGGCTGCAAGTGCATTCTATCTTTACTTCACCTACCATCCACTATTGGTACATGGCGCTTTGCACGCCGCGATTTTCGCTTCAGGGATAATAGTGATGCTCATAACGGGCACACTCACTGCCAGAAGGGCAGGCGCTTATGTCGCTGGCGCACTGCCCGTGCACCTTGCCATCCATTTTTTCATAATAGGCGATCTCTATCAGTTCACCGGCGTAAGCCAGTTCCTGAATCTATCATTCTTGCCGTGAGCGGCGGCCTCGAAAAGTTCTTTGAGTTGCATTGTCACGGGTCCGGGTCTGCCGCCATCATTGCCCACCAAGCGGTTGTCAATCTCGCCGACTGGCTTCACTTCTGCCGCTGTGCCTGTGAGAAACACCTCGTCGGCAAAATACAGCTCGTCTCTAGCAATGTTACGCTCGGTACATGTTATTCCGTATTGTTTCGCTATTTCCATGATGCTATCTCGAGTTATCCCGCATAGTGCTCCTGCAGAAGGGGGCGGCGTAGCAAGCTTGCCGTCTTTTACGATAAAGATGTTCTCCGCCGATGCTTCTATAACCATGCCAGCAGTATTGAGCATTATAGCCTCGTCAAACCCGGCCTTAATCGCCTCCACCCGCGCTAGAGCAGAGTTGGCATAATTGGCAGTAGCCTTGGCATGCATCGGCATCGATCGGGGATCGAGCCTTACCCACGATGAGGTCATGAGCCGGGCGCCCTTTTCCTCTCCGGATCCTTTGATGTACTCATCCCACTTCCATGCGGCTATTGCGACTGACACCTTGTTTGGCATCGGGTTGACCCCCATCTTGCCATAGCCGTAGAAGGCAATTGGCCTCACATAGCACTCGACCATGCCATTTGCCTTCACCGTTTCAACGGCTGCCTGCTCCAATTGCTGTCTTGAAAATCCCAGATCCATAAAGTATACCTTGCCACTGTCTATAAGCCGCTGCATGTGATCCTGCAGGCGGAACAGCGCGCTCCCATGAATGGTATCGTAGCAGCGTATGCCCTCAAACACGCCCGTGGCGTAGTGCAACCCGTGCGTAAGCACATGGATCTTGGCATCATCGTAATCGACGAGCGATCCATTGAACCAGATCTTGCCTTCAGTCATTTCTTGGCCCCGTGTATCTTGTTCCTCGTCATGTGTATTGCCCTGACCGCGTCTGCGACACTTGAAGCCCTGTCCTCGAGGACTATGAGGATGCGCGATGTCTCTTCCTGCGCATCAAGGTTGAGGATGTTGATGTCATTCTCACTTACAGTGCTTGAGGCAGTTGACGCTATCTTGGGCACGCGCCACATTTCGTCGCCTATAAGCGTCACGACTGCCCTGTCGTACACGACCTCAGTCTTGGGGTAGTATGCGCGAAAGTGGCGTTCCTGCCTTCGGACATAGTCAGCGTCAAGGAACAGCAGCCGTGTCATCTCGACGTCGTCCTTGACGTAGGGCGACAGCTTGACAAAGTCGTGGTACTGCTTGTCTCTCTCCAAATTCGCTATCAAGTGCGACGCCGACATCGTCTCCATTCTGACAATCGCGCAGTTCTTCTTGCCAGTAACTATCTTTATGGGATTTGCCACATTGTCCGGCTGCAGGGTGCGCTTTATCACAGTCACGCTGTCGGGGTCAGTCATGTCCGTGATGGCAATGGGTATGTCAAGATCGTTGTCGTCTATTTCCTTTATCGCAACAGGGTCGAGGATCTTCATGCCAAACATCCCGGCAATCCTTGCCTCATTGTACGAGAGGTGGGGCACAAAATCCAGTCCCTCCTTTACTATCTTGGGATCAGCGCTTAGGACTGCACTATCCTTTTCAAATGATACCTGGGTATCATATTTGTCTTGGAGGATTATTGCGATATCTGCCGCTGTTCTATCGGAACCTCCGCGCTCGTACGTAGTTTCAAGGTTATCGATCGTCCTGCCTATAAAGCCGCCCATGCTTACAACATCGTTGGCCTCAATAAGTTCTACAAGGTAGTTTGCGGCTTGCTTTGATTCGTTTGCCATAAAATTGGCAGCTTCAAAGTTGTCGTCAGTTATTATCGGCCAGTTCTCTATAGGAACATGTGTTGCCTTGATCCCGTGGGCACGCATTACGTATCCCATAAGATAGCACATAGTTACCTCGCCGCTGTATGCAAGAGTTCTGGAACGAATTACGTCTACAAAGCGCCTGTTTTCTGCCGCGCCCTTGAGCGAAATTATAAGCTGGCGGTAGAACTTGTCGAGCTGGTCCAGAAATTCCTTTTTTTCGTTGTCCTTGAGGTGTGCTGCGGCTATGCGTTCATAAACATCTCTCAGCACTTCGATCTCGACTGGAGTTGACGCTGCATAGTTCTTACCCACCCTTATTGCCACATCAGTCATAGAGCTGACTTTGCCCTCGTACTCTATCAGGGGAGCAGAGAACACGGCAACTATCTTGGAGCCTTTCTGAATCTGCTTTATTCTCTCGATGATCTTGGAGATCATCGCGCCGTCTGTTCCAAGCGCGCTTCCACCGAACTTGGCAACAGTTATGGAGGTCAAGTTAGGGCTAGAGCAAGCTGATCCCTATATTAAATAATAGTCATTTGCTTGTAGAGGCGTGGAAGACCTCTGTATTAGGTGCGGTGGTGCAATGACTCACACAGGGTTCAAGATATACCGCTGCACAAACTGTGGCCATGAGGAAAAACCGGAAGACGTCATGTGAGAATCCTTGAGAGGATGGATCACGTCAGAAGAAGAACTCTCGGAGGTTTTTGCCATATTCTACATAGACCTTGAGGCAACTTATCATCTGCATCCAACCCATACAATTACCGTATGATGCATCTAGAGATTTTTGATCTTCTTTCTTCCAACCAGATTCCCTTATCTTGATGAGCGTCGAATTTTTGTCAAGTGCTTCAAAGCTCATTTCCACCCGGTTGTTGTTACCCTCGGTATTAGCCCATTCGAATACAATCTTCTCATTCTTGATAACCTATTTGACATGAACCGGAAATGCACCCGGAAAGTCTGCAAAATCCCATGTGACAGTTTTCCCTTCATCTAAGGAACCGCTTGCTCCACCTGTCGTGAAATATCCGCTGAGCTTCTTTGGATTGTAGATGGCGTCGAATACTTCGGCGACTGGCTTTTTGATCTTCCCGTACACCTCAAACTTCAGTTCCATAAACAGTTAATAATATGACATGTTATATAAATATAACATGTCAGGAGACCATGAGCACGACTTAACCCTCAAAGCTCTTGGCAATGCACGAAGGCGTAAAATGCTTGACTTGCTTAGAAGCGGACCTAGGACAACAGGAGAGCTGTGCGATCACTTCAAGAAACTGGACCGCTGCACTGTTATGCAGCACCTGCGTGTTCTTGAAAAGGCGGACCTGATCATAGTGAAGCGGAAGGGTCGCCAGCGTTGGAACCACATCAATCCACTTCCCATCAAAGAACTGCATGATAGGTGGATCTGCGACTATGCTATAGGAACAGTTGACCTGCTTACCCGAGTAAAACACGAGATTGAAAAATAGAGAAATTGATCTTCATGTGTATCTACTGTTGCTCGATAGAGCTGAGTATCTCATTCGCATCACTAACGGTCAAGCCCGGCTGTGGTCCGCCTGCAAGCACATAAATCCTACCGTCAAGAGCGACCGCAGCGAGCCCATGGCGCGCAGTTTGCATGTTAGGTTCTGCGGTCCATGTATCGCTTTCAGGATCGTACCTCTCGGTATTTGCAAATGTCCCGGCCGGTTGCTCGCCTCCAAAGACATAGATGGCGTCGTCGGCGGCAGCTGCAAGGCCGCCACGCTTTGACGGCATTGGCTTTAGTGTTTCCCAGCTGTCAGTCTTTGGATCGTAGACCTCGTTTGCATCGAGGTTTGAAAGCAGGCTGTCTATCCTACCACCGATAACGTACAGCTTTCCTTCAAATGCGGCCGACGCAAGATGCTGCCTGGGTGTAGGCATTGGCGCCATTTCTGTCCACGTATTTGTTTCAGGATCGTACGCCTGGTTTGTATCAAGTGGAAGACCGGCTCCAAAGCGGGTATCAGTGCCTCCCATTGCATAAAGCATGTTGTCTACAAATGCAGCGGTCAGCGCTCCCCTGGCAGTAGGCATCGGCGCAAGCTCATCCCATGTTTCCGTCGAAGGGTCGTAGACCAAGAGCGCGTCGGAAGGCGCTCCACCATCCAGATAACCACCCACTATATACAGCAGGCCCCCATGCGAGGCTGCAGCGGCATGGTGTAACGCAAAGGGCAGCGGTGTTGCTGCACTCCACTCGTCAGTCGAAGCATCATATGCTTCGACTACCGGCACAGTATTTCCGGTTCTGTCAAAGCCACCAATTACATAGATTCTGTCATCAACTGCTGCCGCTGTTACTTCTGTACGGGGGGTCGGCAAAGGACTGCCTTCCGACCAGCTAGAAGGCTCGGAGGATTCAGGTACATCGGTAGTGTTGGTGCCGGCATTTGCAGCCACAAGTGCCACTACCGCTATTGCAGCCGCTGCTATACCCGACCCCATAATGGCAAAAGTCCAGAGTGCTGGCACGTACAGTATAGAACGATGTGATAGATTAGTCTTAATCCACTCACCCTCACAAAGCCATAGAAATGACTGAATTTGACTTAGCCGGTATGGTAAAATGAACACTGGAAAGCGTCATGAACCTTACAGGCAGGTGTTTTGTCTTCCGCTCATAGTGCCAGTATGCTGACTTGCGTTATTGCTGCTGTGCTCGATACTTTTTTAGTAATCGATGATTCAACAAAATGGCGACGACTAGGTAAGAATATTGGAAATGATTTGTGCGGCTTTATTCGCGCCGGTAGTGTTTACTGTGCTGTTTCTGCGACCGATCCTTTCTTCGATCAACGACTCCAGTCTAAAGATATCGTCATGCTTGTAGCCAAGGCGCGCGGCGCCCTCTTCCTGTTCAAAATGGCCCTTTATCGGTATGAAGATGCCGGGCGTACCATATGCAATGGATTCGTCCATTGTTGACCGGCCTGCAAGCGATATTACGAGATCCGCCGCAAGTATGAGCTCGTGTAGGTTCTCCACGAAGCCAAGGTTGCGGCATTCTGTCGAGTCAGGAAGGTTCAGCGACGGACCTGGCACAACGACGAGCTCTGCATCCAGCTTTTCCTTCAATCTTCTGTATGCATCAAGTGTTTTATCAATCAGGTAGAGGCCGGCATCCGTGCCTCCCACGCTCAAGACAATTGTTTTTCGAACAAAGTTGAACCTCTGTCGCAGAGTGTCGCGATCCGCCCCCGCATCGCGTACTATTGGCCCCACATACCTCAAATTCCCACGGTCTTCACCTGCATCAGGGATTATCACAGAATCGCACCTGTCCATCATGTCGCGCATGGATCTGTTCATCTTTTTCTCTATGAGAGATGCGGCGCCTTTGGTAAAGTGTGTCTCAAGAATATCGGTGATGAATACCCGCTTCCTGTTCATTTCCTCCGCTATGGCTATGGAGGCAAAGTCCTCATCACTGACTATTGGGCCGGGGTTTTCTGCAATTATCCCCCTTGCCGTCTCTTTACATTTTTTGTAATAAGAATAGTAGGCCATCAGCCATCGGAATGATTGTTGCAGTTTCCCGTTCTCCACCCGGAACTTTTCCGGCCTGTATAGGTCAAAGCAATGATAGCCGCTTTTTTCAATCAGTGCTGGCGCCCCTTCGCCAGAGACGAACAGCAACTTGCTATTTGGAATTCCAAGCTTCTCTGCAATCGCAATGTCACGCGTTGCATGACCCAGACCAATGGGGCTTGTAAAGAACATCAAAGTGCTATCAGTTTGACGTGATCCATCTTTTTGTTGGTCTGGAACTTTTTGGTCATGCCCTTTATTTCCGACGCGTTGCCACGCAGGAAAAATATCTCCAAGCACCTCCCAGCGTCTATCTTGTTGTGTATATGAGTACCAATAAGCCTGTCGTATTCGTGCTCCATTTGTACTACCTGGTCGTCTGACTTTTCGTCGTGTACCGCAAGCAGAATGGCATACAAACTGCCCGACAGATTCTGCTTGTCTTTTTCTTCCGCAAGCAGGGTTCTGATGCCGGCCCTTACGATTTCAGACCTGCCGGAAAAACCTAGCGCCTTTTGCATCTTGTCAAGCTCGGCCACTATCTCGTCGTTGAGTGATATGCTGACTATGGGCATCGTGTGTTTTTGTTATTAACACCCTTATAAACACACCTTATTTGTTATTAAGATAATTTTATATTATTAAGCATAGTATGTTCCTTCGGGCGCAGGCGCCCGGGGGGCGGGATGCTGTGCGCCCTTCCCGCGAGACGGATCGCCACGAGGGTGGCATGCGAGGGACCAGGAAAGGGACCGATGAACCCACCGCGC
>CAZPIL010000059.1:0-7876 GCA_964586705.1 uncultured Nitrososphaera sp.
TAGCCTGCATCCTTTAGCAATCCGGCTATCATCTCCGAGTCTGCCATGCTTGCCGAGCACCCGTAGGCCTCAAGCCACACCTTGCCTTTTGACTCTCTACGTATGACCTTTATCGACTCTATTAGCCGGGGCTTGAGTGAGCGGACATGCATTTCAGCAGGCATTTACCCTTGATGGTTTAAAAATCATGTCTTTTTTATCCTATTTTGTGACCAAATCTCTGATAGCACAGCAACATACCTTGTGACAAGTGTACCTGACTCCATGCTTTCACGATTATTTTCCATGTCGTTGCCAAACGACATGGTCAAAGCTTTTGGCATTTTCATGTATTCATTCATGTATATCAATAGAGAATAGTACATCAGTTTCATCACATCGCTTTTTTCGTCCTTTAGATTCATGCTCTCCTTGACGTTGGTCGCGACTAGCGCGAACTGGGGTGACAGCGACGCCTTTTCATCTTGCAGTCTTATTGCGCCCATATATAACAAGTCCTCTATTGCAGACGCAGCTTCCTCTACACTCTTGTCATCAGCCATATCCGACACCTACTAACGCCTTGTAATTTGCAACGAAATTAGAATCCACTATACCCTGCACAACGTAGGGCCTTCCGTCTGAAAGCGTAATATCCATAGCGACCGCACTGTAGGGTACTTCAAAAGTTTCAATCTTTTGCGGATCGTCTGTCTCAAACACCTTGCTGCAATTTTCGTCGCAGTGAAAACCGTAAACCTTGCTAATCTTCCTATATCCCGAACCTGCTGCCCTGCCGCCTGCGGAGCCCCGCGACTCCTCCACCATCAATATGAAAACCTCATTCTCTGACTTTTTATCGAGCAGGATATCGCTTTGTGCCACTACCAGCTTGCGCTGCGGCAGCTGAAGTATTTCATCTATCGACATAGCATATGTCACGGTTTCGTCTTATAATACATTATACCCATAGATTCTACATGACTAAAACAAAGGTTAGAAAAACTGACTGCAACTTTGCTGTTATTGATTAGCGAAGATCTTCGACATCCCATCTGCGTTTTTCCTCCCGGACCTTCTTGAGGGACCAAGGGAGGCAGAAGGCAAACGGAATGAAGAGGAAGAAAAAGTAGAGCCCGTTAAGAAGAAGTACAACTGTAGTGATGATAGACACTATCGAGACAGTTAGCAGAATGAGCGGTAGTTTGCTAGTTCTTTTTGTAGCCATTACCGGTACTTGCACTTTTTATTCTATTAACCATAAGCCGCTGTAAACCCCTTCTATAGATCGTCAAACCCCGTTGCAAGCTGCAACTTCGCCTTTACACCAAGCAGCAGTTCCGATATGACGGGTATCCTGTCAACGCGGCACCCATTACAAGGTTGCTTTCCTGTCTTCATTAACCTTCAGAAAGCAGACCTGTTTGACACTAGCTGCCTTGACATGGCTTTTCAGGTTTACAAGGAAATTTGGATCCTTATCCATCCTGTTTCCAGCTCCAGTTGTGATGTTACCCTTGCAGTGAATACCATGCAGGGGAATGACAAGCTAGATTCAAGAACGATATACGATGTAGTAATAGATATAACGGCTCTCATGTGATCATAAAATATGGCAAGAACATTATCATCTCCACAGGTTCTGAAAACGGGAATGCAAGCGCCATCATTTACCCTGAAAGGTGTAGACGGCAAAACGCATTCGCTTTCAGATTACAAGAGCAAGGCAACACTCATCATATTCATGTGCAACCACTGCCCATTTGTCAAGGGAAGGATAGGTGAGATTGTCGAACTACAATCCAAGTTCAACCCATCAGAACTTCAAGTAATTGGCATAAACAGCAACGACCCTAACTACGAAGATGAGGGCTTTGACAACATGGTCAAGTTTGCTAAGCAGTACGATATCAATTTCCCGTATCTCATAGATGATAGTCAAGATGTCGCGCGCGCTTACGGCGCGGTCTGCACTCCCGACCCATTCCTGTTCGATACTGATGGCAAGCTAGTGTTTCACGGCAGGATAAATGATGCAATGGAGCCGGAAGCTAAGCCAAAGACAGCCGTGATGGAAAGCAACGTCAGGGCGCTTTTATCGGGCAATAAAATAGGAAAAGACTTTGATCCTTCTATTGGTTGCTCTATAAAGTGGAAGAGTTAACCGTATCGATAGATAACGCCTTTCTCTCCCCGCGGGTGGCGCCACTCTGTTTCTTTGGCGCATGTCCCGCATTCGATACATGGCTCGTGCTGCAAGTTCACTTTGCCATTTTCAAGGCTGTAGCATTTAGTAGGACACAACGTCACCAGCTTTTTCATGAACTCTGATTGTGGGTCAAGGACTTTAATGTGCGATTGTCTGTCGTCGTCATATTTCAGTTGGGCAACGCGTTCTGCCACTGTAGGTACAGTCGGCTCGTATTTCTTGGGCACCTGTCGTCCGAGCCTCTCTGCTATCTCTATCGGAACCCGCACATAGGTTTCTTCAGACTCTACAAGTGGCAACAGCTTGTCATAACCGAGTATGTTGGCAAGCCCTACTACTAGTCCCCTGAACGCGCTCGAAGACATAAGCCTGAATACCATACCATAGCGCTGGCCCACTATGTCTTTTGGTACTTCCTTTGTGGCATCTAGGAACGTCTTTAGATAGTCCTTGTCTATTTCGCGCATGTCCCGTGTATAGGGGCTTCTTTCCACTGCTTGTGTATATTGCTCGCCCATGTATTCGGGTACAAGATTGTTCCGGTCAATTGCTCTTGCTGCTGCGTCCGCGGCATGCACGGCATCGTCTATTCCGACATTAAGGCCTTCTATCCTAGGTCCGATAAAGACCCCCCTTCCGGCCGCGTCACCTACGAAGAGAATGTTCTTGTAGTAGGGCTTTTTCATGGCACAGCGCTTGCCGTCCGGAATAAGTTTTGTAGAATATTCAAGCTCGATGTAATCGGTCACAAATTTCGTGCTGTACTTGTTCTCAAGTTCAGCCTTTATTGAATCAAGCCGTGACTTCATTTCGTCATCTGACTTGTATTTGCCGCTTCCAACAATCTTGGTCCTTGCCACTGGTGAGTAATAGGCGTCGCGAAGTTCATTCCACATCTTTATCAGTTTACTCACGGCGAACTTGGCACGCAATTGCATCTCCTTTGGGAGGTCCCGGTCTATTTCCTGTTTCATAGCGACTTCATCGCTTATCATGCTTGCCACAAGCGGGTTCTGCAAGAGTACGTTTACAAGCTTTGAGGGCTCGGTCGGCTTGTCCATGAGCGAATCAAAATGATAGACTGCCCCAACTGAAAGTGTATCGCGATTTGTGTACAGAAACCCTCCGCCGATATGGCCAAGCGTCACATCGCCGGCAAACAAGTGCGCGGCGCCTTCGCTCGATGTTATTCCAAAGCGTTCTTCAAGTATTTGTTCTGGAAGTTTGACTATTACCTTAACACCCTGGTACAGCTGCTCGGGTGTGAACTTGCTCCTCGCTCCAGTCATCTCTGCCATTTCGGAATTAACGCCATCTGCCGCGATCACCGCTCTTACTTCAAAGGGCTCAAGTTCATCAGTGTCGATAACGACGCGGTTATCGTTCCAACCTACCGATCGCACATGTACTCCTGATACTACGCCGCCGCCGTGTTTTTCAGCAGCCTTGCGCGCCTGGCCTGCGAACCACGAGTTCAACTTGTTTAGCAGAACGGAATATCCGAAATTGGCTTGATACTCGTGTGCCTTAGTAAGGTCAATCGCAAAGTCCTTGTCCTTTGAAGTAGCATGTAGGATGTATTTTGTAATCTTGCGTTCCATTGGTGCCTCTTGTTCAAAATTTTCGTACAGATCCTCGACGTTGTTTAGCTTGCCTTCCTTTGGCTTTTTTGAGTAGAGTATTCCGCCAGACACATTTTTTGTGCCTATTTGCTTGCCTGCCTCGATTAGGACTGCCTGCTTGCCAAGGTCCGCGAGTCTCTTGAGAGCCGCAAGACCAGCAGAACCTCCGCCAATAATAGCAACATCATAACGTTCGGTCATTCTCTTGCCTCCACTTTTGGCCGGAGCGCCCGCAGCTCTTCAAGCAGCGCTGGTATAACATCTTCCATCCTTCCCTTGATGAACACGTCACATTCGCCCTGTATGGAAGCCTCCTCGTCAGGGTTTATGGCTATTACAAATTCTGACTCTTTCATTCCAGCCAAGTGATGCATAGCTCCGCTGATTCCTGCTGCAATATAGAGGAGGGGAACAACTTTGCGGCCGCTTGTACCTATCACCCGGGCAGGAATCATATAAGTCGAACTTGTGGCCTCGCTTACCGCATATGGTTTCTTTGATATGGGCAATGAGATGCCCACCTCTGCCTCTAGCTCCTTTGCAAGCTCGGTAATAATCTCAATATTTTTCTCAGGGGCATCCTTTATGCCGCGGCCAAAACTAACCACTGCCTTTTTTACATCAAAGTCAACTGCGCTTTTGACTATTTTCCTGCTGATCACTTTTACCTGCAAATCTTGCGCCTCAAAAGAGGGAACATAGTCTATCACCGTCCCTCTTCTCGATTCATCGCGTTCAAGTGGCGCAAATACACCAGGTATTATACTACAAGCTTGTGGGTGATAGTCTCTTGCAATGTCAACATTGCGATTGTCAAGGCATAGGATAGTGGTCCATAAAAAGCCGGAAAAATCTGGCCTGTACATTTCAAGTGTTCGCTCGTACATTTCTTCCTTGCCCTTTGTCTTGTGTTGATGCACTATTTTCAAGTCACTTATGACTAGCTTGTTGATGTCAGATGCAAGGCCTGAATCAAGCTCAGCCATTACAGTTGATGAGAGTTGTCTCCCAATATTGTCTGCGGAGAAGAACATATAGCGCGGCTTTACATAATCAGTCGACTTGGGCGAGAATTTTAATACCAGATCTTTATTCGTCGCCACCTTACTGATCACCTTTGTGTCTACCAAATTGCGCTGACTTTCAAGTTCAGGGCTTTCCGCATAGATGACTGCATCGGCCCCATAGAGTATCAGTTCGTCGCAAAGCATACGTACACTGTTGCCAAGTACTACTGCGACCACTTTTTCGTCAGCATTGTATTTCTTGTTGTAACCATCCATGAGTCTTCGAGCTTCTCCAAGCATCTCTAGACTGACAGGAACCGGCCTACCTTCATCATGCTCTATTATGACGTATAGGTGTTCATATTTCACTTTACGATCATCTCTCCTAACACTTCGTAGATTCTAGCAGCCACCTTGCGCAGCTCGTCTCTGCTTGTACCGTCTATAATCTCGGCCCTCCTACTCGCTTTTGCTTTTGGAATCTTTTCGACCTTGTAGACAATGGTGGGTGAGCCGGGCAGGCCGACCAGCTTTGGTTCTACACCGAGCTCTTGCGAGTTGAAAGTCTTCAAAAATTGTTTGTAGTTTGCTGCACGCGACTGTGCCTCTTCCAAGTATTTCTCGTAGGCAAGTCTCTGTGAGACTGTACTAAAGTTAGACTTGTAGGATGGATCAATAGCGATAAATACAGGCAATGGAGCCTCAATTTCTTCAATAATATCATAAAAACCCTGTAGGCTCACTAACCTCTTTGCACGGACGACACGCCGTCCAACGTCTATGTCATAATCTATGACGTGTCCAATAAAAGTAAATCCTAGCTTCCAAGCAGTCTGGGGTCCTGTCTGACCAGTCTCACCATCCGAGGCTCGGTGACCGGAGAAGACAATATCCATCTTGCCATCCATCTTGGCAATGCCTGCCCGGAGCGTTTCTGCAGTCGCAAGTGTGTCTGCCCCAGCAAACGCTCTGTCACTGTAAAGATGCAACTCGTCTGCATCGCATATCGCCTGCGCCTGTGCTAGTGCCGAGTCAGCATTGGGAGGCCCCATGGTGCCGATGCTGATCTTTGCGCCAAACCTTACCTTCGCGTAAAAAGCGGCCTGACACGCGATTGCGCTGTGAGGACCCAGTATGCTCTTTGTTTCTGCCCTATTTAGGGTACCATCAGCATTATAGCTAACGTTTCCTTCAGAAAAATCCGGCTCGAGTTTAATAATAACTGCGACATTAAGATTTGACATCTAGTTGCACCCTTTAGTTCCATTTACTGGCTTTAAATGGTTTTTGAATGAATTATACGGTAACTACTTGAATGGAGGATCTCAGTTCATCGTAGCATGAGCGCATCCTATCATAAAATTTGGGCATTTTTGGCGGGATCATTGCATATGCAAGATAAAAGTCCTCAGCCTCGCGCAGATAGCGACGTATCTTTGCGTGTCCGGGGACCTTGACGATAAAGTCCATATTATTGAGTCTGTCTGCAAGTTTGACTGCCTTGACGTCATAGTCTGCTTTTAGCAAAAGGTCACAATATTCCCAAAAACGCGCCCTTGTCTTATCTTCATTGGTTTCGCCGGCAAAATTTTCAAGCGGTTTTACCTTCAATTCACTTGCGATCTTGTGCACGCGGCTTCCAAATCGATAACGCATGTACGCGTCAAAGCCGTACGATTTTGCTTCATAGAGGTTTAGAATGCGCTCATCATCTTCCATTACGTCGTGTAATATAGCAGAAGCTACCTCAACTCCGGTAACGTTCCGGCCGCCTTCCCTGTAGTGCCGGACGACGTCCATCGCAACTGGCCATGTATGAGTTTCAAGAAATGACGATTTTTCATCCTCACGTACAAGGCCGGAATGCACCTCCTCGGCCAACTCTACCGCGCCCTCAACCAGACTGTCTGCCCTTACACCCTGTTCCTCGAGAAATGAAAAGAACTGGATCTTGTCTGTTTCATCAACCATATAGTATAATGGCAGCACTTAGAGAAAAGAATTGCGACCAGGCAATCAGAAAAGTCCTTAATCAGAGAAACGCTGCAAATATTGCTACGGAGCGCAGAGGCTCCAGCAGCTGCAGAATTCAGATACTACAATGCAACGCGTGTAGTAATAAAATATTTGCTTTCCTGATGCGCCGCGTATCTGCAATCTCTCTATCTCACACAGACCTCGTGTCTAGTTTGTCAGTGGTCAATTTTTTATAACGAAGATACCTCAACAAAAATCAAATTTCAAAAAAATAAAGAGCCGTCAGGCCCAATTACTTCTTCTTTTTGCTAGACTTTTTCTTGGCTTTTGTGGTCTTTTTTGCCATGTTGTCGAGTTTATGAAATAGTTCACATGAACTTAAGTTTATCTACATTGATGCTCTGTCAGGAATGATGACGACCATGCAAGAAAAGACGTTCCCGCTCGCACAACACTTTAAAGTAATCCTTACAGCAATAAATCGAAATCCGACTGACTTGCATGCAGAATCGATCACGGATTTTCATTATGGTGAAAAAGGATGGAATCAAAAAAAGTAGAACATAGGCCTTGGGGCCGGTTTGAGCAGTTTGCACACAACGAAATGTGCTCGGTAAAGCTTCTGTACGTCAAGCCTTCGAGTAGACTCAGTCTTCAGTATCACAAGCAAAGAAAAGAATTTTGGAAAGTCATCCGCGGGCCGGTAGGTGTCCAGATAGGAGAGGAGATGTTCACAGGCAAAGAAGGTGACGAGTTTGTTATACCCACAGGTGCAAAGCACAGGTTGCAGGGGCTTGATTCCGACGGTGTTATACTAGAGATCTCATATGGGAATTTTGATGAAGACGACATAGTCAGGCTGCAAGATGACTTTGGGCGCACAAGAGACTAGCTTAGAACGCGTGAAAGATGTTCAAAGAAGATGGCGCGCCTAAGCTTGCCGAACTTGTTGCTTGTGGCATAGAGCTTTATAGAAGTATTACAATGTGTGCAGACCTTTTTCTTGCGCGCTATTACAAGGTTGTCAAGCGGATATGTGCAGGAACAGGTGGAACACCAATAATAGAGCAGACCCCTGATCT
>CAZPIL010000060.1:0-7800 GCA_964586705.1 uncultured Nitrososphaera sp.
CGGCTTCTGGCCAAGGAGAAGGTGTAGGAGGGGTTTTCGATGATGGAAGAATCAGCAAAGATCCTCGGTGGAATAAAATTCAGCGTCTGGTCGCCAACCGAAGTTCGCAAATTCTCGGTCGCAGAGGTGACAGCACCAGAGACATATGACGAGGACGGAATGCCTGTGCAAGGCGGATTGATGGACAATCGCCTCGGAACGCTTGAACCGGGCCAAAAGTGTGCTACATGCGGCAATACGTCTGCCAAGTGTCCTGGCCACTTTGGACATATCGAGCTGGCTGAGCCGGTGCTGCATATTGCCTTTGTAGACGACGTACACAAGCTACTGCTCACGACTTGCAGGTCTTGCAACAGGATAAAGCTTGATCCTGAGACCCTTGCAAGCTACAAGGCAGTACGCGATAGCAAGGCACCGTATGCCGTAATTACGCTTGAAAATATCCGTGAGGAAATTATCGAGAAGGCAAAGAAGGTCAAGACCTGCCCGCACTGCGGTAAAGAACAATATGACCTCATATTCACCAAACCTACAATATTTGTTGAAAGAACCGAGGCTGGAGAGAACAGACTCTTGCCTATCACCATCCGCGAGCGTCTGAGCCATGTACCAGATGATGATCTCACTCTGCTAGGATACGACCCGTCAACTGCAAGGCCTGAATGGTTTGTATTGCAAGTTCTGCCAGTTCCCCCTGTCACCGTCCGGCCTTCGATCATTCTTGAAACCGGCATCCGGTCAGAAGACGACCTGACACACAAGCTCGTCGACATCATACGTGTCAACCAACGACTAAAAGAGAGCAAGGAGGCAGGAACTCCGCCGCTCATAGTACAGGACTTGGTTGACCTTCTGCAATACCACGTAACTACGTACTTCGATAACGAGGTTTCGGGAATTCCGCAGGCTCATCACCGGTCTGGCAGACCTCTTAAGACGCTGACCCAGAGGCTCAAGGGTAAGGAAGGCCGCTTCAGAGGCTCGCTGTCTGGTAAGCGTGTTGATTTCTCAAGCAGGACTGTCATATCGCCTGACCCCAACTTGACTATATCTAACGTCGGAGTTCCGACTGACGTTGCTAAAAAGCTGACTATACCAGAGACTGTATCGCAGTGGAACCTTGAAAGGCTCAAGGGGCTAGTGACAAACGGCCCCAACAATTACCCTGGCGCCAACTATATCATAAGACCAGATGGCGTCAAGATAAGACTTGACTATGTCACAGACAGGAAGACAATTGCTGATTCGATCGCGCCTGGCTACATTGTAGAACGCCATCTTACTAGCGGCGATATCGTGATATTTAACCGCCAGCCATCGCTCCACAGGATGTCTATTATGGCACACTCTGTAGTCGTCCTGCCGTACAGGACATTCCGACTACATCCTGCTGTCTGTCCTCCATACAATGCCGACTTTGACGGAGACGAGATGAACCTACATGTGCCTCAGAGCGAAGAGGCCCGCGCAGAGGCAACACTCCTCATGCGCGTTCAAGACCAGCTCATATCGCCAAGGTATGGTGGACCCATAATCGGCGGACTACGCGACTTTATCACCGGCGCGTTCATGCTCACGCGTGATGAGACGACCCTTGCGAGGGACGAGTTTGCAAACTTGGCGCTTGTGGGAGGCTACAAAGACTCTCTTCCCGAGCCTGCGGTTACAAAGGATGGCGAGAAACTCTACAGCGGCAAGCAGCTCTTCTCTCTGTTTCTGCCAAAGGACTTCAACTTTGTTATCACAAGCAAGTGGAATAAAGCTGCCAAGGGTGAGGGTAAGGATGTCGTGATAAAGAACGGTCAGCTTATCTCCGGCGTAATTGACAAGGCGTCTATAGGTGCAGAGGAGCCTGATTCGGTGCTGCACAGGATAGCGAAGGACTATGGTACCAATACTGCGCGTAAATTCCTTGATTCAATATTGATAATGCTAAAGACGTACATTACGCACAGGGGCTTTACTTATGGCTACTCTGACCTTTGGTTATCGCCTGAAACAAGGCAGGAGATATCTGATGTCATACAAAAGACCTATGACAAGGTCAAGGAATTCATCCAGCAGTACAATGATGGCACGCTGCCGCTTACAAGGGGACTCTCTGCTGAAGAGGCGCTTGAGCTTTATGTCGTAAATGAGCTCTCTCGCGCTCGCGACCGTGCAGGTAGGACTGCTGACAGGGCTTTTCCTGATGACAACTCGGGCATAATCATGGCATCAACGGGCGCTAGGGGCTCGACGCTAAACATTGGCCAGATGACAGCAGCACTTGGTCAACAGTCAATTCGGGGAAAGCGCATCCAGAAGGGATATCGTAACCGCGCGCTTCCACACTATGTTCATAACGATGCAAACCCCGACGCAAAGGGTTTCATCAAGTCTAACTACCGCGACGGCCTGAGCGTATTGGAATTCTTCTTCCATGCCATGGGCGGCAGAGAAGGTCTGGTGGATACTGCGGTTAGGACACAGCAGTCGGGCTACATGCAGAGAAGGCTCATCAACGCTCTTGAACACCTTAAGATTGAATATGATCAGACAGTCCGCGACCCACACGGCAATATCGTTCAATACCTATACGGTGAAGATGGCATAGATCCTGCTAAAAGCGACCATGGAGAAGCAGTCAACCTCTCCCGGCTCATAGAAGCTGAGGCAATAGTTGATGAGGGTCGCAAGGCTACTGAAGACGCCTTAAAGAAGATAGTAGATGAGCGTGGCTCGATACTCAATCCAAGAATGCGTGCCGGCCTTGAAAGGGAACTGCTTGCAAACAAGCTTAGCAAGGAAGGTGCAGAGAAGGTGGTGAAGAAGGTGCTCGACCTAGTTGACAGAGGGCTTGCAGAACCCGGAGAAGCGATCGGTGTTGTGACAGCTCAGTCGATAGGTGAGCCCGGAACACAGATGACGCTCAGGACATTTCACTTTGCTGGTGTAAAGGAGCGCAATGTCACACTTGGACTGCCGAGGCTCATCGAGCTTGTAGATGCAAGGAAAAAGCCAGTCACACCGACCATGGACATCTATCTAGACGAGACGCATCGCTCGTCGCGCGAAAAGGCGCTTGAAGTGGCCCGGGACATATTGTTCACTCAGGTGGGAGACCTCATTGAAAAGTCAGAGACTGACTACGAGGGCGTGCTAACCTTCCACTTTTCAGAGGCCAAGCTTGCCGAACGTGGCTGCACTCTTGATGAAGTAAACACTGCCCTTGAAGGAACCAAAAAGAAGTACGACGTCAAGATGAACGAAAGCAAGCGTTCCATAAAGGTGACGGTCCCAGACGAACCTGATGCGCAGACCCTTTTGACGCTCAAAAACAAACTCTTGAACACTCGCGTAAAAGGCGTGCCTGATATCGAGCGTGTGACTATTGTTAAACAGGACGAAGAATGGGTAATCCAGACGGCCGGCTCCAACCTTGCCAAGGTTGTCATAGTTGACGGCGTGGATACGACGCGCATCGCTACTAACAATGTCTATGAAATTTGGCAGACGCTGGGCATAGAGGCTGCAAGGACTGCTCTCGTGAAGGAAATAACCAACACCCTTGAGGAACAGGGTCTTGAAGTCGATGTGCGTCACATTATGCTGGTTGCAGATCTGATGACATCAAAGGGCTATCTGCAGCAGATAGGCAGACACGGTATAGCCGGAACAAAGACCTCTGTCCTTGCCCGTGCAGCATTCGAGATAACTGTCCCAACTATTGCAAGAGCGTCCCTTGAAGGGCAGATAGAAACGCTCAAAGGCGTCACAGAAAACGTTATAGTGGGCGCTACAGTACCTGTCGGCACCGGAATGGTCGACCTGTATATGAAGGTCAAGGAGGGTAAGAAAGAATGAAATCGCTTGAAAAATTGGTAAAAGACGCCGTGGCGGCAAACAAATACAAGAGCGGGACAAAGGAAGTACTACGGGTGGCCAAGGACTCAAAACTAATAGTCGTATCAAAATCCTTGGACGCCGCTCATAGGGCAAAGATGGATGAACAGACTCGGTCTGGGAATGTCGCCGTCTATGAATTTGACGGCAACTCGGTACAACTGGGGAAACTTTGCAATAGGCCTTTCAGGGTAACTGCCCTGGCAATTCAAAGCGGCACGGATGCAGAAATAAGGGCGGTCGTGGAAGAGAGGGGCTCATGAGCCCTGCTTTGCATGAGGCGTCAGACTTAAATTGGTCATTTTGATCATGCATGTGCTGTTGTCTTTGGGGTACTTTCGAGGGACTAAGTTATGACAGAAATAAAACTCACTTCTGATGAACTGAAGCTGATCTCGCTTTTCTCTAGCGTGACTTCTGCAACTGCACGCGATTGTATAGTGGATGAAAAGATGGACCGTGTCATTTTTGTGGTGAACAAAGGCCAGATGGGTCTAGCTATTGGCAAGGGTGGTGTCACGATAAAACAATTACAAAACGTAGTTGGACGCAAGGTTGAGTTAGTAGAATTTTCGGATAGTGCTGCAGAGTTTATTCGCAACATGTTGGGTGGTGACATGGTGAGTGAAGTGCGCATGAACGAGCGCATGGATGGGAGCCAGCAAGCTATAGTGACAGTTGATGCCAAGAAAAAAGGCGCGGTTGTCGGCAGGGAAGGCCGCAACGCCGAGAAGGCCAGATTGTTGGCAAAACGATACTTCAATATATCCAATGTTTTGATTACAAGTCCTGAACAACAGGTACATAGGGTGAATTTGGATGGGTAAATCTCCACTAGGATTATTCGCAGGCGGCGTACTTAGAAGCAAGAAGAGCCGCGCCAGATGGGCAGACAAGTATTACAAGAGACGTATGCTCATGCTCGACAAAAAAGCGAACCCCCTCGAAGGGGCACCGCAGGCAAGGGGCATCGTGCTTGAAAAGGTAGGTATAGAATCTAAACAGCCGAACTCTGCCGTACGCAAGTGCGTCAGGGTACAGCTTATCAAGAATGGCAAGTCCGTAACCGCATTTCTCCCCCGGACGGTGCTTTGAACTATGTTGATGAACATGACGAAGTCATGGTTGAAGGCATAGGCGGCTCAATGGGTGGCGCCATGGGTGACATACCCGGGGTCAGGTGGCAGGTATTCAAGGTAAACGGTGTTTCGCTGATAGAACTTGTTTATGGAAGAAAGGAGAAGCCGAGAAGATGAGCGGCAAAGAACAAGTCAACATCATGCTATTCAACAAATGGAACACCAAGGAAATCGAGGTGAACGACCTTGGGCTCAAGACAGTGATCTCTTTGAGGCCCGCCGTGCTCCCGAACACGTTTGGAAGGCATGAGCACCAGAGGCTGAAAAAAGCTGAGGTCAACATAGTCGAACGCCTCGCAAACAAGATGATGCACTTTGGCAAAAAGTATGCCAAGAACACTGGCAGGATGGGTGGCAAAAAGGCCCGGACGCTCAACATGGTTCGGACAGCTTTTGATATCATCCACCTAGAAACAGGCAAGAACCCTGTGGAGTTACTTGTCCGAGCAATAGAAAACGCATCTCCAAACGAAGATACTACTCGCATTGTCTACGGAGGAGTGGTCTACCACGTTTCAGTCGATGTCGCCCCGCTGCGTAGAATAGATCTGGCGCTACGCTTCGTCGCGGAAGGCGTCAAGGAGTCAGCTTACCACAATCCTCAAACCGTCGAGGAAGCGTTAGCGAAGGAGATTATTCTTGCTGCGAACAATGACATGGCTAGCCACGCCGTCAAGAAAAAGAACGAGCAAGAAAGAATCGCAATGGCCTCAAGGTAAGCTTCCGCTTCTTATTGCGGCGTAGACACCATATGTCTGTCACATCTATGGACTACGCCGTAGTGAAGTTCTCGGGGGCACCATATGCCTGCCGTATTCTGATGGGCTTCGTAGGCTCTGAAGATCCCGGCTGCGCAGTATCGCGCCTCGCTGTATATGCTTGTATTAAAGCCGGGGCAGTAGGTGATGGCTTGCTCTGCAAGAAATCTTGTGCCAACCCTGTCTGAAAAGCTGATGTCAACTTCAAAGGTCACCAGCGCCTAAAAGCATGCAAGTAGTAAAGCCTTTGATGCGGTAAAGGACATCCACAAGCCGATGCAAAAGGTCCCGTGTGCATGATGAGATCAGTCATGCCTGCCCTCGTGCCCTCCTGCGTTCTTTAATCACGTGCGCCTATTACCGTAAATCCGCGAAAGGGATACATTTTCGCTCAGTAAAAGCTGCTGATAACAGCTTGGTATTGATCTAACCGTACTTAGTGCACCTGTGTGAACTAATTTTTATGCTTTTTCCGGCTATTTTGCAAGATATCCTCAACCCATGCTTAGAAAAAAGAACGCTTATAAAAAAGGACTTGTTCTATACCAAGTCGAATATTGGCAAACACCTCTTTCAGGGTGCAGGCACACAAGTTCAGCCAAGATAGCATCCAGACCACACTTGTCTGCTCAAAGTGCGACGAAGTCTTTCAGAAGGAATTCCCTCTGGATCTCGAAGGGCAGACTATAGAATTCAAGTGTCCTGTGTGCGGGGCGCCTGGCGAAGCAGACCTGCCTTACAAGAGCGCAGAGGAGCGCGAAGAGCTCGAAGAAGACTTTGAAGAAGTAGAAGAAGAGGGTTCCGGCGAAGAATTTGAGGAAGATTACTAGTTCTTTTTGAGCCTTCCAAGCTGAGCTAGCAATGCCGCCAACTGTATCTCCGGATGAGCGCCTGATGCAAGTCGGTAGTCGTATTCTGCCATAAGCGCTGCAAATTCGCCGGGATTTTCAAGCTTCAAACCATACGCCTCTTGATTGGCGTATTTTAAAAAGTCGGTTTCTGACATGCCATATACCTGTGTCAACTCGAGCAACTTTATACGAGCGTCATTGAATTTGCCTGCAAGTGCTAACTTCAGTATATCGCCAACCCTTGCTCTACCTGAAATTCCAATCGCAGCATTTACGTTTGCTGCATTGATAGCGCCCATGCCTGCTGCAGCCTGCATGACATTTATTGAATGGCGCAGGTCTCCGTTTGTCGACTCGTAGATCTGTTCAAGTGCCTTTTCTTCAAACTTTGCCTTCTCTGTACCAGCTATCATCTTCAAATGTCCCATGACATCGCCCTTTGGAAGGCGCGTGAACCGGAATACTACACATCTGCTCTGTATGGGTTCTATTATCTGCGACAAATAGTTACAGATTATGATAAAGCGCGTTGTCCGCGCACTATCTTCGATGATCCTGCGCAGAGCCGTCTGGGCTTCCGACGTCATTTCGTCTGCCTCGTCAAGTATGATTATTTTGGGCTTGTCAAAGTCTTTGTCCGTTGCAAGTTTCACAGATGCTGCGAACTCCTTAACACGCTCGCGCACCATCTTTATGCCGCGCTCATCTGACGCATTTAGTTCTAAAGTATTCTTGCGCCACTCGCTACCAAGGATCTCTCTTGCTATGCACAGTGCGGCGGTTGTCTTACCGACACCTGCAGGTCCTGAAAAGAGCATGTGCGGTATGTCTTGACTTCTGATGAGGTTTGTAATTCCTGCAATGATGTCCTTCTGGTTAACAATATCATCAATTTTCATTGGGCGGTACTTTTCCGTCCACATGAGGCTGGCAAGATCGCTCTTTTTTGACAAACGCCCATTTTGGGCACGACAGCGAATTAATAGATTGCTATTAAATTTGCAGCAAATTCGAGCTAGCTGTAAGCTCAGCTAAAGCTACTCTAAGAAAAGATATAACTGAAATGTTGCTCTTACAATTTAACTGAAATGGCTGATGCGACTTCTGAATCAAAGGTTCAAGCTATACAGGATGTCTACCGCATCGGCTACATGAACGAGGAGGTAC
>CAZPIL010000061.1:0-7751 GCA_964586705.1 uncultured Nitrososphaera sp.
CCTATCTTGGCCTTAGCATTGGCGGAGCTGTTATGTTTGGCACGCTTATGGCTAGCGCTTCTTTCATAGCCGGCCCTGCAATTTTCAGAACTGCAATACCAAAGGCCAACCCGAGTCTTTACATCACTTCTGCGCTTGGAATAACGTTTCCGTATATCGTCATAGGACTTTTGCCAGTGCTCCTGATTCTCTCCACTCTCCTTCACGGCGGGACGGGATCGGCAGGTTTATTCGGCTAGGATAGAAACAGTGGTTCATCATGCGACTCTACAATATCAAACTGCTAACGATTACATGCGAGATAATGGCGCAGAACTTGGTCAAGGGCATCTTGAAAAGACACAAGATCACCGGCTACACGTCGTACGAGGTAGGAGGCATGGGTGACAGCGGCCTGCGCGGTCAGGGACTGCCAGAAGAAAAGAACGTCAAGATAGAGGTTGTTCTGACCGAGCAAAGTGCAGAGAAAGTAATTGAGGAGCTGACAAGAACCATGTTTTCAGACTATGCAGTCATATTTTATCTCAGCGATGTCCAGGTAGCGAGGATGGAAAAGTTCGTCTAAATGGGTTCTTGGACTCTGCTCTAGATGTACATTTCCCGGAGCATGCTGAGTGATTATCTTTGATAACTTCTATGGGATAATTTCAGGTTCTTAACTCGCGTATATGTGCATGTGTATATGCCCAAACTAACACAAGGCCGGCAGCCAGCCAGCCAGCCAGGACTAAAGCCTCTTTGTTATTTGTGATACTTTCTTTACGTTTACGCCATACATGCGTTTCATATAGTCTAGGCCGGAAACATGCTCTTTCTTGCTAAAAGCATCTACGCCGTCCTCAGCTACAACTATGTTCAAACCTCTCACAAAAGCATCATAGGCCGTATGTCTGTCGCAGATGTTTGTATGAAGTCCAGTTATGATGACTGTATCAGCGCCCTTGCCTTCGTAGACGCCCTTCAAGGCCTTGTCAAGGCCAGTACCGTCAAAAGCACTGTATGTTCTCTTGGGGATTACGTAGTCTGTCTTGGCCGGTGCAAGCTCTTCTATAACCTGCGCGCCCTTGGTTCCCTTCATGGCATGAGGCCCCCACAGCTTCATCTCGTATGTGTCTATGGGGAGGTGCTCGTCGTTGCAAAAGAACACAGGTACGCCTTTCTTGTGGGCAGCGTCAAGCAAGGTCTTGATGTTTGGCACTATCCTCTTTGCTCTGGGGCACTTTAGCTTGCCGTCCACAAAGTCGTTGAGCATGTCCAGAACAAGGATTGCGTGACGGGCATCCCTGCCATTTTTGATATTATCGTTATTCATCTTGATACGATCTATTCTGGTCGGTACGCAGTAATTAGATTTACGACCTTCGAGGAACTTGTATCTAAACGAGATCCTGCTAGTTGTTGCTGTTTTAGTGTATATACTAGTAACCGCCTGTGTCTCTATTCTATCAAGACTTGTGTTGAAACAGACGTGCCGTCTCTTGTATTCTTTCACTAAACCGGACAGGGGGTGAATCAATTGCTGATGCAATATCTGTAAATTCGTCCGGCAGACTCTTGACTTGGCTCCTGTGAAATTTCTGGATTTCTTTTAGAGATGGTAATGAGCGTACCGGGTGCCCGCGCTCGACATACTTTGTCAGAACAGGAATGGCGCCGTCAGGTCCTTCTTCATCTTCCAGTACTACGAGGTCTGACTTGATGATGCCGTTTTCAATGATCCTGTATACCTGCTTTGGGCCGGGATACGTCTTTTTCCCTGTGCTTGTCTTTAGTTTGTAAATCACCTTTTCGTTTCCATCTGCAGGCACTTTGACTGCGACGAGCTTGTAAACACCATTCATGGCAGGATCGTCCCTTGACGTGGTAAGCTCTGTTCCCACACCAAAGACGTCTATTGGTGCCCCTCTTTTTACTAGGTCCGCTATCACGTATTCATTGAGGTCGCCGCTTGCCATGATCTTGTTATTTTTATAGCCAGCGCGGTCCAGAATCCTGCGCGCTTTTACACTGAGAGAATAAAGGTCGCCGCTATCAAGCCTTATGCCACTGGTCTGCAAACCAGACCTAACTATATTTTCAACTGCTGCTATTGTATCATAGGTGTCGACCAGCAGAAAGCCCTTGGGGAACACCTTGGCAAACTCTTTAAACGCTTCAACCTCGCTTTCAAAACTCATCACGTACGAGTGCGCCATAGTGCCAAAGGCAGGTATACCGAGTTTCTCAGCTGCAAGTGTGTTTGAGGTGCCAGCACACCCGCCGATATAGCCTGCGCGTGCGGCCAAAAGCGCGGCCTGAGGCCCGTGCGCGCGCCTAAAGCCAAACTCGACAATGTCTCTTTTGTCTGCTACATTGACTATTCTCGATGCCTTGGTGGTTATCAGGCTCTGGAAGTTCATCATCGAGAGGAGATATGTTTCCAGTATCTGGGCCTCTATCATCGGGGCCTCGACCCGGATAAACGGCTCGTTTGGAAAAAGGACAGTGCCCTCATCTGCAGCCCATACATCGCCAGTGAATTTGAAGTGGTGCAGGTACTCGAAAAAGTCCTCCCCTGCGTTCTGAAACGTTTCAAGCGACTTCAAGTACGCGATGTTATCATCTGTGAACCTTAGGTTCAAGATGTAGTGCAGGATCTGCTCAAGGCCTGCAACCACCATATAAGATCTGTTGCGCGGAAGCTTTCTTACAAATGCCTCAAATACAGCCCTGCGTTCTGTCTGCCCTGACCTGAAATACCCTACTGCCATGGTAAGCTCGTACAGGTCGGTTGCTAATCCCAAGTCTTCAGTAGAAAGGGTCAGCTCTGTAAGTTTCATAAACTTTGATCCTTTTTTCTGACTATTAACATAATCCCGGAACCCTTAGCTGGATCACTGGCGCGTCATAAAGGAGAAATATAATGATGATGGTGATGACAAATCTAGCATCTACTCTGATATTTGCTCATTAGAGAAAAGCTTTTGGTTTTGTTTATTACTGCAATATTTGTGTCAGTACTTCATGACGCTAATTGATGAAATTAAACTGACAGCGACAAAAGTCGGTAGTGGCAGCCATAGTGCAAACAGCGAGAAGATAATCCAGCTCGAATATGGCGATATTACCGAGAGAAGGGTGGATGCAATTGTAAACGCCGCAGGCTCTCACCTTCAGCATGGAGGCGGCGTGGCCGCTGCAATTGCGCGGAAAGGAGGTCAAGTAATACGTGAGGAGAGTGACAAGATCGGCTATGTCAAAGTGGGTTCTGCAGCCATTACAAACGCAGGAAAATTACCCTGTAGGGCGGTGATTCACGCAGTGGGCCCAATGATGGGGGAAGGAGATGAAGACGCAAAACTCCGACAGGCTATGCAAAGTGCTCTTGGCCTTGCAGAGAAGAACAACTTCAAGAGTGTTTCAATCCCGGCTATCAGCTCTGGAATCTTTGGCTTCCCAAAAGACAGATGCGCATCAATTCTAGTTGAAGAAGCAGTATATTTTCTGATGAGTCGTTTTGACGAAACAGCTGTGAAGCTTGTCGAATTCTGCATCATTGACGACGAAACATTGGCACACTTCAAGAATGAGTTTGGCAGACAGAAGCGATCCTTAGAGTCTGTGGATAGAGTTGGCTCTTGATATAAGAAACATCAATAAGAAAAGCCCACGATCAGCTCATGGCCAGCATTTTGCTCTGATTTGATTCAATGATGATGTCGATGATCATCATCATCATGTAGTCTTATCCAAGGCAGAACCAAGTAGTAGTAACCCTGTCTACTTCGTCTCTTTTTCTCCAGTCTTGCCCTGAGCTTTGGTGGCTACCTGCCTGACTACCCAGATAGTTGCAAATATCCCGATTACCGTGACTGCAATAGTGTATGTGTTACCATGGGCCAGGTGCCACTTTGGTTACTATGGAGTTCTGAAAATCTCTTGGATAGTGCGGTTCCATGCCGAGTCTGCGACAAGACTAAACTGCGGCAGAACAAGTGCTACCAGCTTTTCTACTGCATCCTTTGTAGGGGGCTTATTTCATCTGACTTTGCGCTACTGCTGCTCTTATTTATTATTCCTTCACGTGCAATGACTTGCTTGTACTATCTGGAATTTAGCACGATGTCGGACAGGTTCTGTCCGGATTGATCCTCTTTATTTTCCTCATCATTCCTTGCCGTCTTTGGCTTATTTGCCCTGCGCTCTATTGTCATAGTCACTCTGTCATCAGATGTCTCAAAGAGTATGACAGAATCTTTTACGTCTGCAAAAATGTGTTCAAGGAATGACTGCATCAATTTGCCATACTTGACTCCAATATGGTGGATTATTGAAATTGTCCTTTTGCCATCCTTGAAACTATCTGTGCAGATATATCCAGAATATTTCGATAGGGCTAGCAGGGTCTGCATCATAGATTCAGGGCCAGATCCATTCTTCGTCATCCACGTGACGCATTCAAGCCCCGGGAGTGCGGCATTGGCTGCAATGGCAGGTATCTTTTCGTCTGGAACTTCGCGAACTAGTTCTCGGAGAAGTTTCTTTGGGGTATATACAAGACCTGCTTTTGACGCAGGCAGATGTACTTCCAAGTATTCGTCAAAGATGACATTGGCAAAAGCACTAAGGTGCAGTCTTTCTCGAGTGGATTCCTTCTCTAATCTTTCAACCGTTTCTTGCTTGAGGCGTAATGTTAATACTTTCGTTTTCGAATAAGTGCGTTCTTGTAACCGACTTCACTTTCCTGTAACTTGCAACGCGGTAAAGTCGATAATATGCCTTCACTTATGTCATGAACGAAGTAGGGGTTCCCAGTTACAGTGTATTCCTACAGTACATTATTGTGAAATAGGCCGGCAGTCTATCCACAAGGGCTTAATGCAACTTTGCTCAAGTCATACTTGATAGTAATAGTTGTACAAGGTAAGGGTCAAGCGCAAAGACGTTTTTTCTGCCAAACTATATAGTCCTTGACAACATGCGTGCATGCGTGTATGGATGGATGGGTGGGCGTATAGCATTGTTCCATAAGCCGGCAGAGATACGGTGTTAAGCAAGCTGACGTGCCAGTAATAATATTCATGGTGCACGGCGGCGAGTGGCTTGCAAACCCCGCAGTCTCACTGGCATTTTTGGCGGCATCACTCTGTCTGCTGGCTGCGGCTATTGCTCTGAAGAGGAGGCGCTCTCCAACTGACTTTAATGTAATGATACGCGGGTTTGGTCACAGGATCATAAGAACCAACGACGCTTGGCTTTTATTTACTGGCTTTTTGGTCCTTGCAGCCCTCGGAGCCCACTTTTTGGCCGAGTACGTCTTGCACCTGTACGACGTGACAGACATTGACAGGTTCACGCATGGACTCTCTGGAATGGCCGTTACTGCAATCGTCCTTAATTTTTATCTGACCCGCAAGAGGAGGGTTTACTATCCTGTCGGCATAGGGGCGTCATGGGTTGCATTTGTACTGTGGGAGGTTTACGAGGGCATCGCGCTCGTAGTAGACCCCGGAAGTGCCATGGAGACCGATCTTGAGGACATGCTAATAGACCTGTGGATAGATACACTTGGTGCCCTTTCGATATGTTTCATACACGACGAGTTTGTCCATGACGAGGATGAAAAAGCAATTGATGGTAACAAAAAACTAGCCTAAAGAAAGAAACTGAAAGAAAAATTGAAACTGACAAGTGGGTCTTTGTTGAAGGCTGCAAAAACCCCAAGTCAGTGAGCATTATGGTAAGGGGCGGATCGCAGAGGGTGGTTGACGAAGCAGAAAGGTCTGTCCATGATGCAATCATGGCTGTCAGGGATGTGATTGAATACCCGTATGTCGTAGCTGGAGGCGGAGCTTCTGAAGCATTCGTATCTGCAAAAGTTAGGGACTGGGCAAATGCAATGTCTGGCAGATCTCAGATGGCCGTCCAAAAGTTTGCTGATGCGATGGAAACTGTGCCGTTTGTTCTAGCAGAAAACGCAGGCATGGATCCATTAGATACGCAGGTTGAACTTAGGTCAAAAATCTCAGAAAACAGCATAAAGTACGGAATCGATGTGATAGGGGCAAGAGTCGCTGACATATCAAAGCTGAACATCTACGAGCCTCTTGCTGTCAAGGAGCAAGTCATAAATGCTGCAAGAGGCCGCTAGTATGATACTGCGCATCGACGACGTGATAGCGGCATCAAAACCCAAAGAAACCCCATCGGGCGGGAGTGGGAGCCCTCAATAAGGAGCAGGATTTGAGTGAGTGAGTAACGACTTGCTTCCTTTTTTCATATTTTTGCCAGTACCCTGATCGGCCTTGCTGCTACCACATAATTTTCTAATACTCTCTCAGTAAATGAGTACTTGAGGATTGTCGGGTTGAATTAGTTATTTTATTGTTATTATTATTGTAAGAAAAAATTCTAACCAGCTTGTAATTTTCATGGACTACTCGTCGTCATCATCAGAGCTAAAGCTGTCCTGATCTTCGTCTATGCCCCACTCACTTTCTGTGAACCCGTCATCATATGTGCTCATACCTCCCAGTCGTCGGCATTCCTGTTAAAAAAGAACTGTGATGTCTTGATGAAGAATCTAGTTCTAGAACCTCAATACTCATGGCAAAAACGGCTGCAGGCTCGAACCAAGAAAATTGACCTAAAGGTAAGATACCCGCGCAAGTTAGCAAGCAGATGAGAGATCCATCCTCTACCCACAGCAAGCTAACAGGAGAATAGTTGTTGACTGAATCTGGCCTGAAATAGACCCAAGAAACATCTGGCAGCAGAGAGCTACCTAGAAATCAGAAATATGCCTGAACCTTTCGGCCCTGCCACCAACCTTGTCAAGTATCTTGTTATCTGCAGTGTAAAAGGGGCTATCTAGGTATTCTGCAAGCGACACGTAGGCCGAATCGTACAGAGTGATACCAAATGAATAGGAATTCTTGATTGAAAGAACGGCAAGCTCTCCTAGGATAGGGTACAACCACAATTGGTACTTTTCCAGGGCCTCTGCAACTGCCCTAGATTGCTCCACTCCAAAGTCTGGATTGTACCTCAAAGCATTCATTACCTCATAGGGCAGCAGATTCGGGCAGGCGATGTCTACCTTTCCATCGATATAGTTCTGTCTGAGTGCCAGTGCTTTCTTGGTATGTTCTTCATCGACAAACCATTTGATAATTACAGCAGCATCTGCGACGACTAGTGCTTTCTTGTTTCCCGCCACCTGCGTATCTCCTCGGTAGAGCTCCAGCCTTTGGAAGTCTTGCGTATGCTGTCTGTCATAGACGCTGCTTCATGCAGCGCGTATGTGTCCAGCGTCCTTGTCTTTGCCTCCTCTTCTTCTATCTTGGCAGCCAAGGCCCGTCTTATTGTCTCGCTCCAGTTCACATTGGAAAGTTTTCGCATCTTTTCCTTTACGCGCTTGTCGACCTTGATGCTGATTACTTCCATGTCTGCTATTACCCTACAAGTAATAAAAATATTACCATGTATGCTGCTGATAATAGACACTGCCGACCTTGCGCTAAAGTCGATCCTGTGTTAAGAAAGGTAGCCCGTGTCAGGTTAACTTTACCTAGGCAATGTCTTTAAAGCAAGCCGGCATTTTTTTAGTAAAAATCATTTGAATGGCAGTGGTGGCAGCCGCGGTGGCGGTAGTAGTAGACTCCCAGCAATTATATGACCATTCTTAGACGGGGCAATTGTGGTGAACTTCCTAACTTGACTTGCAAAGGTATATGCATACGACACAAGGCCCAAAAGCCGGTTGGTTCTGG
>CAZPIL010000062.1:0-7629 GCA_964586705.1 uncultured Nitrososphaera sp.
AGGAAAGGTTCAAAATTGATCTTTGCAATAATTCCTGTCAAGAAGTTTGAAAATTCTAAGAGCCGGCTTGCTTCTATATTTGGTCTGCATGAGCGGACAATACTGTCAAGTCTGATGCTTGAAGATACGCTTACTGCCTTGGTGGCTTCGGATTGCTTTGAAAGAATATTGGTCGTGACAGGCGACTTGCGGGCAAAGGAAATAGCGAACAGACATGGCGCCATGGTCATCTCACAGGAAAGTGACACAGGCGTTAATTCAGCAGTCGCTCTGGGAGAGGCGCTGAGCACCAAAGCCGGAGCGCAAGCAACTGTCGTAGTGCCCCAAGATCTTCCGCTGATGAACGCTGACGACATTGCCGGCGTCTGCGCGCTCGCACTAGATGGCAGTCCATGCATTGCAGTTTGTCCCTCTCTGCGCTTTGACGGGACAAATATACTTCTGCGCAAGCCACCATCTGCAATAGCGACGTACTATGACGACAATAGTTATGAAAAACACCTACAGGCAGCAAGGACGGCCGGTGTGCGTGCAAAGATTATTAATTCCAAGAATCTAATGTTCGACCTTGATACACCGGCTGACACAAGAGAGCTAGTGAAAATGCCTGACAACTTGGTTGCTGCTAAGTTGACGGCATCGTTCATAAAATCCAGGGTTTTTTAGACGGTTCCCTGTGAGGATTGGTCCAGAACCCTTGCCATAGCTTTGAATGATGATATAAACAACTCGACTTCTGAGCCTATATCGACTGCTTGGACATCCTGCTCGGTGACGGGATACTTTACTATCGTGCCGCGCTTTATGTCAAAGACCCTGTCGTCATTTTCAATCAATATTGATATGGTATTTGTCAACACCTGCTCGCCATCAGACTCGATGACTCCGATCCCCTTCTCTATTACCCTGCCCTTGACTATTGAAAAAGTCTTTGCAGTAAGAGATAGCGAAATCGCGCCAAGCACAACAAGAGACATACAGAAAAGCACTGTGAAGTCTCGCCAATCGGCCACACACTTGCAGTGTGACCTCCCTCTTTTTGTCTTTTTCTACTTAAATAGTTGTGCGCGCGACAAGCGCTAGTGCATCCGATGCTACTTGTAAGAGCCTTAGAAGGCATGGCAGCACAAATAACGTTTGACAAGTTCTACGCTGAATCCGGGATCTCAAGCAAGCCTGTTGCAAAGGATGTTGTAGAATACCTGCTTGCAAGGGGAATAGGAAGGGTCAGCAATACAACGCTGTATTTTTCTGGCCTAGATAGGGCCGAGACCGCTGTGCTTGCAATATGCTCCGGATGCGATCCTGAAAATGTCTCATCGTGCTTGTCATGGAAGGATTTTGAGGTTCTGGCATCACATGTGCTTACATCGCTTGGATATCGAACTCGTGTAAACGTCCGATTCACAAAGCCCCGGATGGAAATAGATGTTGTTGGAGTGGATGGCAATTTCGCAATCGCTCTAGACTGCAAACACTGGAAGAAAAACAACCTTTCGGCGATAACAGTCCACTGCGACAAACAGGTGAAAAGAGTGCACGAACTTATCCGCCGGGAGCCTGAAGTAATCCATGCAGTTCCTGCTGTATTGACTTTGCACACAGAACGTACAATGTTTGCCCACGGAGTACCTGTGGTACCAGTATCGAAGCTGGGCTCATTCCTTGCTGACGTAAGAAACTTCCTGCCAGAGATCTGTGTCGTTATGAAGCGAGGATCTGCATAGCGACAAAGGCGGCGAAGGTTATTCCAATAAATGCCTTGGTTATATTCATGGATCTGTCAAGCGCTGACGAGTAGTCTTCAAACTGTTTTTTGCCCATCACCTTGACTCTTGAGGTCGGGATAGATGTTTCAAATGAGCAGAGCTCCAGTCGTCCTGCTGCAATAGTACACATATCCGAAAAGGATTTTGTGATATCATCATGACTACTTGCGGTACCGAGAGCGAAATATCCTTCTTTTGTCCTCTTACCCGAGGTTGCATGTGTGTCTGAGGTACACACCTCAAGTAGCTTGATTTCTGTGATGGCGGAGATTATCTTATTTCGTAGACCGTTTTCCATATTGTTTGCATCTGCCCAGCCAATAGCATATGTCATGCCAGCTATTTTCAAGACTACAACTGCAAGTCCCGACTGGCCAATCTCTGTAGCTCTGCCAAGGTTGCGTGATAGATCGTCAAGCGATGCAAAACCTGCACTGAATTCATATTGTGGCGCGTTGTACAGGTTATCGAGACATCCTTTTCCAACTGCCAAGAGATCTATCTCGTCTTTATCGTCAAGTTGACCGCCCATTGCGTTATGGCAGTCTGAAAGGAGTAGGGAGAAACCCAAACTTATTGCATGCGACTCGAGCTTTTCTCGCACATTCTGTGGTATATCTTCCATTCCCTTTGGTGCAAGCGAGAGCATGATAAGCGCTGACCTGCCAAACGCGATAGCCGTAGCGGTTGCGTTGCCTTGTCTTACCTGCGTAGGCTCGCTTGCCGTATTGCCCAAATCTCTTCTGCCGAGTACATCAAGCTCCGAGACGTATCTGTCTACTTCGCGCTTTGAAGGTATATTGAGTGAATGGCCTGATACGCCATGCATAACAAGAGCTCTTCCTCCGAAGCGCTTGAAAAGGATGTATGGTAGGTTACTTCCTCCTACCTGTCCAAAGGGACCTGGATGTACTTCTGGTAGTATGATCGCAATCTCGCTGCCTGCGGAGATCAATCTGAGTATGCCAGTAGACACGGTCTCTTCATGTGCCCTTGCCTCAAACATGTCCTCTATGCTTCCAGATCTGTTCTCTGTCCATGAAGAGATGAAGGCCTGTAAGAGCCGGAAGGTACTCTGGATATGTGGTCTACCTGCTCTGTCTGCTATTATAGCCCATATTACTACAAGTACCAAAAAGAGGACACCAAAGCCTAGGCCTATTGGACTGGTCAATATATCCCAACTGCCAAAAGGCACGAAAGCAAAAAAGAAAACAAGAGGCATAACCATGCAAATTGCCACAGCCCTGCCAAGGCCCGCACCAAAGACTGATGTGAAAATTCCTATTCTTAGACCCGCTGCAAGCATCATGCCTGAGACGATATAGTCGGTCGATTCTTTTGCAAACAGAAAGTTAGCGAGTATGCCTGCAAGAACTGTGAGAGCCCATAGCAGATTTGCAAATGACGACACATGTATGACCTTGGATAGGCTATTGACAGGCGTCCTGTGCAGCATTACCTTGTCGACAAGTCCTAGCGCAAATACAGCTCCAAGTCCTAGCGGGACGTGTACGACAAGACTTGACAGTCCAGTGTCTAGATGAAATGCATGTGAAACTGCAATGACTGCAAACGCGCACGCAAAAGTCATTGCATAGGAAGCCTTGAGGCTGCTTGGAGTTAACCTTGTAAAAGACCACCTACGGTGGATGTTGGAGACGCCGTCTTCTCTTGCAGCGAACACGCCTATTCTCAGACGGGGAACAGGATTCTGATTGCTATTGAGACACCTATCATGGCACCTGCTCCTGACAAGACATACTCTGGTTTTATTTTGAAGCCTTTTGTCTCGTCTTCAAAGAAGCGCAAAAGCCCTGCGCTCGAAGCGGGCAGCGGTGCATTCTTCTTCTTGCTGCTCATTTACCTTAGGTATGCACCTTTCTTTTAAATACATTCCGCTATCTTGAGGCTAGGCTTCTCATCTTCTCGAGTACCCTCAAGTATGTCTCAAGCAGATCTGCCTTCTGCTTTTGGATGGACAAGTCCTTTTCACTAGAAATCTCTGATGCAAGCTCATTTATCTTGCGTTCAATTACACCAGAAGAATCGGTGGCTGTCGGCTGATGAATAGGTCTTTGCTCCTTCTGCTGTTCCTCTCCACAATTGATGCAGCTTGTCTTACCGCTGAAGCGTACTTGAACTCCTCCGCATTTGGGACACTGCTCGCTGACAAGCGTACCACCCTTGAGCAAAATGGATGCGGCACTCTTGATTCTTCCGGCATCTTCGGACATGCTCTTACATTATACTAACCTACAAATATCTTCTTCCACAGGGCTCATGAGGTACAACAAGGCTTAATAAGAGGAATTGTGAAAAGCGTGTTACTCGATGGCGGTTATCTGCAAAAAATGCGGTCTCCCTGATGACCTTTGCGCCTGTGGAGAACTCGACAAGGAGGAAGCTCGAATTGTCGTCCGCCTCGAAACAAGACGGTTCTCAAAAACAACGACTCTTATAGAGGGTATAAACCCGAAACTTTCTGACATGCAAAAGATAGTCAAGGACTTGAAAAGCACCTTCGCCTGCGGCGGCACTGCAAAGGACGGTTTTATCATGCTCCAGGGAGACCACCGGGACGATGTCAAGGATTATCTGGTCAAGCTTGGGTTTAGCGAAACAGCGATTGAAGTTCAGTAGGTTCTATCAACAAGGCATTTAAGCCGGCCGGCGCGTCTTCTTGAACGTGCACAGGAATAATGTCCGACGCCGGCGCAAGCTGGAGGGCAACCTCGGAGAGACTGTAAGGATCGCATCCATAGTGCAAAAGGGAGTCAACACTGGGCGATCAAGCTACGTGGAGATGAGAGCTCTCGCGCGGACTTCCAGTCGCAACCTGCGGCCAAAAGTGCGAACCATTTTGGAATACGTTGACGATAAGGATATCCGATCGCTTTCTTCTGAAATGACTGAAGGCTATATTGATGTCTTGACGCCTAATGGTATTGTCAGGCAGGATAAGCTGGACTATCTGCTCTCAATAGACGCTGACATCGTGATGTGCCTTGTGATGATCGAATCCGAACTAAAGAATAAGAATGAGCCCTTGGAGTCCCTTAAAGTGCTCAAAGAGCTAATCAAAGAAAGGAAAAAGTTTGTGGCTGCCCTTAGAGCTTGAGATGCGTCTTTAGGCCCTTGTAACGGTTCCTGATGGTCACTTCTGTGACACCAGCAGCCTCTGCCACATCCTTCTGAGTTTTGTTCTCTCCATTCATGACACATGCAACATAGAGTGCCGCAGCTGCTAGTCCCATAGGATCCTTACCTGCAGAGATCTTGCCTTCTTCAGCCTTTTTCAGGATTTCAAGTGCCTTGCGCTTAGTCTTTTCAGAAAGACCTGCCTTGCTTGCGATCCTTGCTACACACTTGACTGGGTCAACCACTGGCATCTTTAGGTCAAGCTCGCGGATGAGTAACCTGTAGCATCGTGCCACGTCTTTCTTCTTGATGTTGCTCGCGTTTGCGATATCTTTGAGCGTTCTCGGGGTCTCTGTATCGCGGCATGCAGCGTAAAGAGCAGCTGCTACAAGTGCCGATATCGAGCGTCCTCTGACCAAGCCCTTTTCAAGCGCCTTCCTGTAAACATATGCCGCCTTTTCTATCACTGCATCGCCAACTGCCAGCTTGTCTTTGAGCCTGTCAAGCTCTGAGAAAGCTTGGCGGAAGTTGCGATCCACCGGTTCATGCACTTGACTTCTGCTATCCCAAGTCCTGAGCCTTTCTATCGTACTCTTCATAGATGCGGAGAGCGGTTTTCCTGACGCATCCTTGTCCACAGGTCCTATTATTGTCGCAAGACCCATGTCGTGCATCGCAAGCGAAGTAGGAATTCCCGCCCTACTTCGGTCCTCGTGCTCCTCTTTTGAGAAGGCGCGCCATTCTGGACCAAGCTCCTCGATCCTCTCACTTACTACGAATCCACAGTTACCGCAAAACATCTCGCCGCTCGAGTTGTCTGTTACCATCGAACCTCTGCCGCACCTTGGGCAGCGGTCACCAAACACGGAAATGTCTTTTACCAATTCCTATCCACCAAAATTCCTATTCCCTTTGTAGGCCTATATTTATATTTTATTCTAATATTTAAACTTTATGATGCAACGAATTCCGGACATACAAATGAAAATTGCCTACTGCTTGCGTGTCGAAACTGCAATAAGTCAATCCAGCAGGTAAAAAGGCTGAAAATTATCTCGCTTATCTTGGTTTATTGCGCTTGCGTCTTTCCACTTTTGCGTACTTTTTACTACCCGACCTCTGGGCACTGTATGCATGACTCTTCTTTTTGTCGCGTTTTGCCATGTTTGGAAGTTAAGATATACACGCGCTATATATTCTATCATAGCAAAAACAATAAATGGAATGCTTTACCTGCGTAACCCGATGCAAAACAAGATTCCGCGATGGCTTGTTGAAAGCGATCCTTCATGGGAAAAATCTATTGATACAGATATTGGCACATTAAAGTGGAACAAAAAGGGCACGGGTATCGTGGCAATCTGTCAACCAACTGGAATGCTTTGCGATATTTTGGGCAATGATGACATACAGCAGGGTATCACTGACCTTTCTGCAAGCGTTTCTAATATGAACAAGAAGGCAGATCTAGCAGGCGACGTCTCAAAGTACCTTTCGAGCAGATATCTGAATCCTGGCATAAACGGACCTGTGCGCTTCGATTTGCGTAGGAAACACAGGTTCTAGTTTTTATATCAAGTTCTGTTTGCCTTATCTGTGTCACTGCAGGATGCTATTAACGATCTCGCCAAAGATGCCATAAAAAAATATGTTAGGCCCGGTCAAGTCATTGGACTTGGCAGCGGCAGCACAGCAGCCGTCATAGTCAGAGAAATGGCAGAGCTGGATTTTAAGGACTCGCTACTCTGCATTCCTACATCCTTGCAGATAAAGGTAGAAGCTGAAAAAAGTGGCCTGCAATTTGGAGATGAAAGCAGGATACCTGACATAGATGTGGTATTTGACGGGGCCGATCAGATAGATGAAGACTATTATATGATAAAGGGTGGAGGGGGTGCTCTATTACGAGAAAAGATCCTGATAACATCTGCCAAGACCGTAGTTATCGCAGCAGACTTGGCCAAGTTTGTCAAGTCATTTGCAAGATCTGTACCCATTGAGGTACATCCCCTGGCCAGAGTATCGGTAACAAGGACATTGATAGATCTTGGGGGCAAGCCTGTGCTGCGCACTCTTCAAAAAGGATATCCCTTCATTACTGAAAATGGAAACATGATAATTGACACCACATTTACATCCATAACTGACGTCCCGCAAATGGAAAAGAATCTGAAGTGTATAGCTGGCGTCATGGAAGTCGGATTGTTCACTAGACGTGCCAACGTCTACTATAGGGCAAAAAGTGATAGTACGTTTGACATAATTGGTCTCTAGATCTTGGAGGCTTCCTGTCGCGCTGTTTAATGCAGGTGCTGACGAGGCTATGTCAAGTGCTTCAGTGGCACAACTACCATTTGACCCACACTTATCCATGTGGTATATTTAGTGGACAAATTAGATGAAAGGCAGTTCTGCAGGTCTTGCGACAAATTGGCCATGACCTAATGTATCACTTGTAATCTGTCCATCCTCCATCACAACTTCTCCACGCACAATGGTGAGTACAGGCCAGCCCTTCATTTTCTGTCCATCATATATAGTGTAATCAGAGTAAGACTGTAGCAGCTCGGGAGTCACCTTGTGTTCAAGGTCAGTGTCAATCATCACAAGGTCCGCGTCAGATCTAGATTGTATCGTGCCTTTCTTTGGATACATGCCAAAAATTCTTGCAGTATTGTAACTTGTCAATTCTGCAACGCGCTCTATTCCAATCCTTCTT
>CAZPIL010000063.1:0-7592 GCA_964586705.1 uncultured Nitrososphaera sp.
CATCGGAAGCAGCCCTCGTTTTGGAGATTTGTCATCACTGTACTGTGGCAAGGTTGATGAATCAGGGCCTTTGCAGCTGAACCCAGTGCCCAAAACCTTTGGAGAAATTCGGTCAAAATCAACAGCAAGCCTCATCTTGCACAGGCCATTATGAAATTGCAAGGTTCTATCCAAAGTACTGAATTACGGGAACTCTGTAAGACTAGCTCAATCAAATTGCATTAGCCCCCTTTGTTAAATCTAAGAATAGATTTTTATCTATTTTGTCTGTCAAGTAAAATTTGCACACCTATATGTAATAAGACATAGCAACTGCTAACCTAGGACAGACTTCATGGATAGAGACCCCTACTTCGAAAATAATGCAAGCAAATATGCAGCTGAAGCCATCAGATTTGACTCTCAGGGCTTTTATGACCTGGCCATCCAGTCGTATCGGAATGCTATAGAGGATCTTGTCAGGTCCGTCCTACTCTACCCGAATTACAAGCTAAATAATGTCTGGCTAAAAGCTATTATACCATTTAGAATCAAGAGGGCTTGCTGATGTCCGGCTTTTCTGAAGATGATGTTAGGCGTGCAGCCGAGATTAGAGAGTGGTTGATGAAGCAGGTGGCAGACAAGCAGGAGGAGCTGGAAAGGCTTCGAAACATGCTTTCTGTCGTCGACAGCGTACTAAAACAGAGCAGCTTTCGAGCAGCGGCGACACTTGCGCCAGAGCCCAAGCTTGCACCTGCAAGGCAGGCCATGGCAACTTCGCCACCGCCTCCGGCAAAGCAGCAGCCAAGCTTTGACCCGGGTAAAGAAGTGAGGCAACTAAAGCGTGCCAAGGACGACCTTTTGCTTGCAAACGCAGAAGTCACAGCCAATTCTGTTGCCATCACGCCGGTCGTGAACCTCAGCTCCAGCACACCACCCTTCAAGTCGTTCTTCTTGAACAGGATACTTGACGGCATGAAGGCCAAGGACGCCGAAAAGGTCTCCCAGGGAGCGCTCAAGACACAGGACGCGCTGACATATTCTGTGGACGAGGCAAACGGCCAGATAAAGCGCATAACTGTGAACAACTACCGCGACAAGGAGCGGTTGGGCGAGATATTCAATACGTCAGCGTGGGTGTTTACACGCATGCTAGAGAAGGCTGCATGAGTATGTCAGGCAAGATGGACAAGATAATAGTCCTTGATTTTGGCTCTCAGTACAGCCATCTGATCTGCAGAAGGATACGGGAAGCAAATGTCTACTGCGAGCTCTTGCCTTATGACACTCCAGCCAAGGTGATAAAAGAGATCAACCCAAAGGGCATCATATTCTCTGGCGGACCTGCAAGCGTCTATGCCAAAGGCGCCCCCAAGCCAGACAGGAAGCTGTTTGATATGGGCAAGCCCATCCTCGGGATATGCTACGGCCACCAGGTCATGGTAAGTAACTTTGGTGGGAGCGTCAAGCGACAGACAAGCCGCGAATACGGCCGCGCCGGCTTGAAGATAGACGACAATTCAGACTTGTTTAAGGAACTTGGCAGCGGCATCAACTGCTGGATGAGCCACGGCGACGCCGCGGAAAAGGTGCCAGAGGGCTTTCAGGTGCTTGCACATACAGACAATTCACAGTCCGCGGCAATCGGCAACAAGCTGAAAAAACTCTACGGAATTCAGTTCCACCCCGAAGTCGTCCACACAGAGCGGGGAGTGCAGGTCCTCAAGAACTTTGCACAGGAGATAAGTGGCGCCAAGCCAGAGTGGGACATGCAGAGCTTTATCGAGATCACCGTCAAGGAAGTGCGCAAGCAGGTAGGCAGTGACCGCGTGCTTGCAGCTGTGAGCGGCGGCATCGACTCGACGACGGTTGCGGCTTTACTGAACAAGGCCATCGGAAAACAGCTGTCATGTGTATTCATAAACCACGGGCTCTTGCGCCAGGACGAAGAAACTGAGGTGGTAAAACTATTCAAGGATCATTTAGGCGTAAACCTGATCTATGTTGACGCGGAAAAGAGGTTCCTTGCGCGCCTCAAAGGAGTCTCTGACCCGGAGAAAAAGCGCAAGATAATCGGCGACCAGTTTGCAAAAGAGTTTGTCACTGTCGCGAAAAAACATGGGCCATTCCAGTGGCTTGCGCAGGGCACGCTGTACCCTGACGTGATAGAGAGCGGAGTGTCAAAGGGCCCGGCTGCCATTATAAAGACGCATCACAACGTAGGCGGTCTGCCAAAGTGGCTCAAGATGGACGTGATCGAGCCTCTGCGGTACCTGTACAAGGATGAGGTGAGAAAAGTTGCCGCGTTGCTTGCTGTGCCCGACGAACTTTTAAAGAGGCACCCGTTTCCCGGACCGGGCCTGGCAGTCAGAGTAATCGGAGTCCTTACTCCAGACAAGGTAAGGATAGCCAAGCAGGCAAGCAAGATAGTAGAGGACGAGTTAAAGGCGGCAGGCTATTACGACAAAGTGTGGCAGGCATATGCAGCGGTTGGGGACGACAGGGCCGTAGGTGTCCTAGGTGACGAGCGCGTGTATGGACACATTGTCATGATAAGGGTGGTAGAATCAATAGATGCCATGACTGCAGACTGGACGCGTCTTCCCTACGATCTTCTGGAAAAGATAAGCAACAGGATTACAAACGATGTGGATGGCGCAACATGGGTAACGTACGCTGTGTCAAGCAAGCCCCCAGCCACGATAGAGCCGCAATAGAAATACCAAGTTAATCTCAGATTGCATGATATAGATCACTTTGTTGTTGTAACAGTCACACTCTATATCTCGTTCTGGAATTGTCGATGCCGTCTCGGATAATCCGAAATGCCAGCTGTGCTTCGTCGTTTGGTATGTCCTCCACCGAAAGGTCAGAGCCATCTCGTTTCAGGTTCAGCACGAGGGTCGATCGGAGCGGGCCGCTATCGATTGTCACATTGAGTATGTCGGCATAGCTATAGTCGGTATAGCTTTTTTTCATATGGAGCATCGCGGGTTTGCGGAGTATCACACGCTTGCTAGTTATGGCAACCGAATCAAGGTGGATGGCAGGATGGTACTTTTTCTGTGTCATATACAGGTGGACCCGCTCATCGCCATCAAGGAGCTTTTTGATGTCCGAGGGCACTCCGGTGCTGTCCAACAACATTATTTTTTGTTTTATCGAATATAAGCGATCAAGATACCACGGCTGGATTTTTGTTCCTCAAGATCCTTATAGGAACATGTTACTTTACCCCTTCTAACCTGCGGCTTCTGGCAGTTAAAGCAATACTAACTGCAAGATGATAAGTCATTTAAGATTTGACGGCGAAGTACTCTCATGTCTTCTAACCTCGAACAGCCGGAGAACCGCCCAAGCGAGAGCGAAGTTATCGATACCATGAAGGCGCCGATCATACAGATGGGCAAGGATCTCGGCCTTGAAGTTATTGAAAATGACGATCTGGGCGCAGGGCCTGTCCACATTGTGTGGAATTTCAAGCCCGGCTCTGCCGCCATTCCGGATATCCGGCTTGGATTTATCTGCCTGACAGAGCCGTCCCCGTCTTCCATAAACGAAGCGATCGCACGGGGCATGCTCAACCTAATGGACAAGCTGGTGCTGGTAGTCCCCTCAGAATCGATGACAAAGGAAGTGAAGGACTCTATAGAGTCTATGCCAGACAAGAGTATCCTGCAGCTGCGGAAATACATTACAGTGGTTACCCCGTCCACGCTCGTATCAAAGAGCGAAATACGCAGAAAGAACGTTCAAGGAACGGAGGTGGTCTGAGTGGCGCAGAAACTAGACCTCGCAAGGATGAACATGCTTGCAGAACTCGGCCGCATCAGGGGGTTTGAAGTCGAGGAAGGAAAGGACTGTGGCGCAGGGCCAATAGACATAGTCTGGCGAATACCATTGCATCCGGGTCTGCCCGAAGTAAAGTGCGGATTTATCACGCTACGAGATGCGGAAGGCGGCATTCCAGATACAGCGGACAACCAGTTTTCTCTTCGCAAAATAGAAGAGAGCATAGTTCGCGGCTTGAGGAGCGGGATGGACAAGGTGTACCTGGTGGCAGAAAACGAAGAGATGATGAAGTCTGTCAGCGGCAAGATAGAATGGCTTGCATCGCATGGCAGCCTCTTGCGTTTTGACGCAGTGTCGCTGGGGCTCTTTCCAAAGCAGGTGGGTTCAAGTGTCGTGACACCCAGCCGAAGGAGGGTCCCCAAGGGTGCAAAGATACGCAAGAAGGCCATGCGCAAGAGAGAAGCCAAGCTGAGCAGGCACAACAGGCCCCGTCGTGAAAGGAGCTACGCCAGAAAAGAATTGAGGGAATCAAGGATAGACAGGAACTCAAGGCCGAGAGGTCAGGTTCCAAAGAGCAGAAGGAAAGCAGCGTAGAGAGATAAAAAATCAGGCACAGCATTCATGCTTGTTTTCGCACCTGCACAGGTGAGGCTCTTTCAGGCACCGGGAGCATATCCTGATCCCACAGCCTACACAGGTATTATCGGACAGGTTGCATGCCCAGTGCTTGCACTCTGACAACAGTAATGATGCACAGTCCGTGGAATTAAGGGCTGCGAAAAAGAAAAAAACAGATCAAAGGTAGTCGTCGTCAGATTCTGCTTCATCTCTTTTCTCATCCAGCTCATCGAGCCACTCGTCGCCGGTCCGGATGTCCCACTTGAATTCCACCTTCTGCGGCGGGGCAAGTACGTCGCGTATGTAAAACAGGGCAAGCGGGATCTTGATCTTTTCCAGTACTTCTGCATCTTTTTCTAAAAGCATACTTGTACTCCTGTTGTCGCTACTACTACTGCTGAGGCCTGTCCTTACCTGCACCCAGGCAAGCGCCGTCGGGTTTGCCACTGCAGTACTCTCATACTTTTCTCTCTGGCGAATCCTGCAGGCAAGGTAATCAAAAACAGGCTTGCCATTCAGCCCGGGTACAGAGACTTGATTTATCTCTGCGGCAAACTGCGGCGGCAGCTTGATGCTAATCTTGTGGGATCCTTTTGCAAAAACGACCGTATTGGTATCTATGCGTATGCCGTCCAGCGCAGCATAGGCCCAGCCTTCCTGATCGCAGGCCTCCATGAAATATATCCGCGCAAGTGCGCTTTTCAGCGACTTTGTCATTTTCAAGCCCATGCCATTTGATGATCAGGCGCGCCGGTGCTAAAGCGTTGCGACTTGTATAGGACAGCTCCGGCGCATGCAAGCCGAAATTGTGTGGTTCCTCCCGTCCAGAGGCCTACACCCACATGGCTCTTAATGGAAGGATCTGCTTTTGCCTCAGAGCGGGGGTTTTTCCATCTGCCAGAATTTAATAAAGCCTGTATTGGCAGTACGTGCAATGGCAGACCGCATTTTCAACAAGGTGTATCTATTTGCGGCTGCCGCTGCTGCGATATACATCGTAATAATCTTTCTTGCAGGTGCAGGGACTACTATCAGCCAGTACTACCTCATCAAGCCGGAATATATCCCGCTGATAATCATGTCGCAGATGGCCGTGCTTGGGATGAGGGCCATGCGCAACAGGTTCCTTTTGGGCTCGATAAATATCACCATATCCTTCTGGCGGCACATTCTGGTGTACTTGTCGGCGCTAGCAGTTGTGGTCATAACGCCTGGCGGAACAGGCGAGGTGGTCAGGGCGCAGTTCATAAAGAAAGAGTCAGGCGCGTCCATACCGACGACGGCGCCGCTATACTTTGTCGAGCGCTTCTTGGACATAACGTCGGTGCTTGCAGTCATGCTGGCATTCCTGATCTTTTTCCCGCTTCGGGAGGGCTTTATCCTGTCAGGCGTCATAGCCGCAATAGCTGTGCTATTCTACATCCTAGTGAGAAACAGGCGCGTCTTTGATGCGTTTGAGAGCTTTTTCGGCAGATTCAGGCTGGTGAAAAAGTACACGTCGGGCTTTGGCGAGATGCACCACAGTTTTTCCCGGTTCCTGAGCTTTCAGGTCTCAGGGAAGGGCTGGCTGATGAGCCTTCCGATCTGGCTGATGGAGGCCGTGACCGTCTACCTTGCATTCCTCGCGCTTGGAGTGGACTATGACTTTATGCGTGCAAGCGTGGTCTACTATACGTCGCTTGCTGCAGGGGTGCTCAGCTTGATCCCCGGCGGCCTCGTAGTGACTGAAGGCAGCATGATAGGCCTCCTCACTGCAGAAGGCCTTGCGCTTTCCACAGCGGTCGCCCTTGCACTCCTCATAAGAATGTCAACGCTGTGGTTCACCACGGTTGTAGGCATCATTGCTGCAAGGATACTAATAGCAAGCTATGCACGGCGATCAAGATTTATTTCGCAAGTGCGTGTTGGTATTTTTATGGGCTCTGACAGGCTGGCGCAGTTTTCAGGCAAGTACATCAACCTTGAAACTTACCGCAAGAGCGGGCAGGCAGTCAAGACGCCTGTCTGGTTCTTAAAGGAAGGTGACAGGATAATTGTGGTAACAAGAAGCGAGACCGGGAAGGTCAAACGGCTACGCAACAATGAGAGGGTGAGGATAGTGCCAAGCGGGATGAGGGGCGAACCTGAGGGCGAGTGGGTAGACGGGAAGGCCAGATTCCTGAACAAAGAAGAGCTTGAAGGCGCTCTCAAGGCGCGCAGCAAGAAATACGGCATTCAGGCAAAGCTTGCAGGACTTTTCTCTTCTACCAAGGGCGAGCTCGTCGGGATCTCGATAGCAGTTGCATAATTCAACAGCAACGACAATAGACATTTCGCGCCTCTGTAGCGCAAGCAGGCCTGCAATACTTGCAGCGCTTGGCAAGGAAGAGACTGACAGCTATGTTGTTATGGTGTCAGGCACGCCGTCGCAGGTTAGGACTGCAGTAGAGAAGGCGCTGCCTGAAGGCTATGTGGTGGCAGAAAGCACGGACGATCCGACAGTCCTTGCGGTGCTCAAGGAAGGCAATATCGAGCAGCTCGGGTTGTATCTTTGCGGATATTGCGCGATGGTCTTCCACAACGAAATTGAACGGAACGTTCATCAGCGTGCACATTATTTCGGATTCGGCTAGGTGGTGAGAGCATCGTCAATAGCAGGATGGAATTCACACAGCTCATTGTACAGAAAATTCATCAAAGGCGCAGGTTTGACTGCTATTTTCTCATTTATAATTAGAGATTAGAAATATGTATAAAACCAAAATGTTTTAATAGAAAAAACTGTACTATAAGGATGTGAAACTGCCAAGAAACGATGCTTAACGTTGGCGCTTGGCGGCTACGAAAACAAGACTGCGTCGAAAGGCAAAACCGCGACTTTAACGGCAAGGGCTGTAACAGGTCGTGACGCAGGATCGCCAAGCGCCGAATACCCCTTCATCTTTTAACTCTGGGCGTTTTGAAATTCCCGATATCATAACCATTCTCTCGCAGATACTTTAGCGTCAATTTGTACACGATCTCATCGTGGCCGGCAACCTGCAGCACGCGCGACCAGGAAACCTCTCCAGCCTGCATGATCTCCGACGCAAGTGCATCAGTTGCTGCCCTTGCCTCCTGCCGGCACTGATCAAAAGTCTTGCCGTTGCGATAGGCGTGTGTGCGCGAGTCGCACGCATCATCCATGCCAGTGTGATCCGGACAAGAGATTTAAAGAATTACGG
>CAZPIL010000064.1:0-7590 GCA_964586705.1 uncultured Nitrososphaera sp.
TTTGGAATACGATATCTCTGCGCCACATGGGGCGGCGGGTGGTGCTCGACTACCATGCCAAGCACGGCGTCGTGGAGCGGCGACCTATCTGCAAGTGCCCTTATCTTTTCCTCGCCCTCTGCAGTGTACGCCTCGTAAACGTCTTTGAAGCTGACACCCTTCTTTTGGGCCATCTTGAAGTTGAATCCCCACCTGTCCTTTGCAGAGCCAAAAGCCACCGTGTTGCTCTGGATACTGACCTTCCACTTTTCCTTGTATTCCGGCTCTGCGTAAAGGTCGACGAGCCTGTTAAAGTCGGCGATGATGTTTGACAGCCACTTTTGCATGGCCTGCGCATCCAGCCTCAGCTCCTTGACGAGGCGATCTATCTTGTTTATGTAAAGCACTGGCCTGACACGCTCTTCAAGTGCTTGCCTAGTGACCGTCTCTGTCTGGGTCATGATGCCCTCGACAGAGTCAGAGACAACGACGACACCATCAATTGCGCGCAGAGCACGGGTCACCCTGCCAGTAAAGTCGATGTGGCCGGGTGTATCTATCATGTTGATGACATAATCCTTGCCTTCGCTTTCATAGAGTAGCGTGACGTTTGCGCCCCTGATAGTCATCTGCCGGTTCTGTTCCAGCTTCATAGAGTCAAGCGCCAAGGCTTGGCCGGCTACAGACGGCGCAATAATGCCCGATGCGGCGAGCAGGCTGTCTGACATGGTTGTCTTTCCGTGGTCAACGTGGGCTATAACGCCAAAATTGCGTATTTGATCCTTGTTACCAATTATCCTGAGTATTTCTTGAGTTGACTTGAACTTGGGCATCTCTTTTTAGAAAAAATTTGAACGGGGACTATAAACGTTGCCTGTAAACGCGCCGCGTCGAGGACTCGAGTCCCCAGCTTGCCTCTAGGGTTTATTGCCGCTCTGTGTCATCATTTAATAGTGTCTCATCACGGCTTTCTCCAAGATGGAGATAAGGCTTGGCCATACGCCGGATGCAGATGATGCGTTCATGTTCTATGGTCTTGCGTCAGGAAAAGTAGCGTCAGACAGCTTTACCATAAAGCATGTGATCGAAGACATCGAGACTCTGAATAGGCGCGCACTGGCGCACGAGCTTGATGTGACTGCAGTCTCGGCACATGCATACGCCTACCTCACTGACTATGTCATAATGCGTGGCGGCGGAAGCTTTGGACTGAACTATGGTCCCATAGTAATCGCGAAAAAAAGTGCAGCCATGACCCAAGACAGTCTAAGACAGGCCAAGATTGCCATCCCTGGAAAAATGACCTCGGCAAACCTGCTGCTAAAACTTGCGATCGGAGACTTTGAGGGGATAGATATGCCATTTGAGACCGTACCTGATGCAGTCCTGTCAGGAAAAGTGGACGCAGGTCTTGTCATACACGAGGCACAGATAACATACGACAGGACAGAATTTGAAAGTGTATTGGAACTGGGTCCTTGGTGGCATTTACAAACTGGAGGACTTCCGGTTCCACTTGGCATAAATGTTGCAAGCAAACGCACCATGACCACGGAACAGTTAAGTGAATTCAGTGATCTTTTTGTAGGTTCTATAGAGAGAGGGTTGGAAAATATGGACGCCGCAGTAGACTATGCAATGCAGTACGCTCGCGGGCAGTCCAGAGAGACTATAGAAAGATTTGTCAAAATGTATGTCAATGACACTACGCGCAATATGGGTCCGGAAGGCAAAAAGGCCATCGAGAAAATGTTTTCAATGGCAAAAGAAAGAGGGCTAATAAAATCAGAAGTAAAGGTCGAAGTGATCTAGGGCTGCTTTTCCTTTAATTCGACCTTTGATTCAAGAGCTATTATCGCCGCGGCAAGCCCAATGAACGCCGCTTCAGCAGTCTCTACCACTATTGCCATCTCATTCACACCGCCTGCCCTGCCGGTGATTGGATTGCCCTCCATCCGCGTGATTATCCAGATCGCCATGAGGACAGCCGTGCCGCCAATCCCTACAGCATACCATGGCCTGCCCCACCGCCTTATCATTGGTACAACCCAGAAGAGCTGGGCTGCGCCGCCCACGAAAAACAATATCGCACCGTTTGGATTGAAATTCAGAAAGTTTGGGGCTATCATCAAATGCAATATACCGGCTATGGCTGTCGCAGCCGCTGCAGCATAATATAACTATGTGTGCTTCGACATGGCACGTAGAACGCATTTATCCCATTTAAGCAAATCATATGTACTCTATTTGGAGAATATAGCACTCTACTTTTCCGTTTTAGATACTGCCTGTGCCGGCTGTCGGCTCCAAAGATTCTTCTCATGGGCGGTCTTTAGTCGCAAGGTGTCATAGCCGCCTTACGATATTAAAGAACGTATCGCGCTGCGCCGGCTCGCGCTTTATCTCTCTAACCATGCTTGCAAGCTCTTGTAGCGACGTGCCGGACTCCTTACCTGCTGCGCGGAATATCTCTTCCGAATATGCGGTTCCCACCATATCGTTTCCACCATACGAGAGCGCCACCTGCGCAATCTTCTTTCCAAGTGCCACCCAGTACACCGACAGGTTCTTGAGCACGCTCCCAAGCAAAAGTCGCGATACTGCAATTACCCTAAGGTCATAGGTCGATGGGCTCTCGGCAGTTATCTGACCCTTCTGCTCAAGTTCTGTGTTTTCGAGGCTGAACTTTAGCGGGATAAATGTAGTAAGGCCTCCAGTCTTTTTATGTAGTTCACGTATCTTTATCACATGGTCAACTATGTGTTCCGGCTTTTCAAGATGGCCAAAGAGCATCGTGCAGTTACTTCTGATTCCAAGTTCATGGGCCTGTCGCGCCGTATCAAGCCACTCATCACCTGAGCATTTACCTATTACTATTTTCCTCCTTGTTTCAGGGTGGAATATCTCAGCACCCCCTCCAGGCAGTGCGTCAAGACCAGACTCTTTCAGGCGTGTAAGCACTTCTTTGACAGAGTTATGGGTCAAGCGCGCGATGAAAAAGATCTCTGCAGGCGTGAAGGCCTTTATCGTTACTTTTGGATACGCGGCCTTGATTGCTTTCATCATATCTTCGTAATAGTCAAGCCCAAGCTTGGGGTGAAAACCGCCCACTATGTGAAGCTCGGTCGCACCCATCTGGCCTATAGCCATTTTTGCCCTTGTAACTACCTGTTCGGTGGAAAGTGTATACGCGTCGTCCTCTTCTCCCTTGCGGTAGAATGCGCACAGTGGGCAACTTGCCGCGCAGACATTTGTATAGTTAAGATAGTACGATGAAACAAAGGTTACTATATTGCCGCACAGGTCGCGCCGCAATCTGTCGGCTGCGGCTCCTAGCAGAAATAGATTCTCCTCCTTCATAAGTTGGACCCCGTCGTCGTAGCTCAGTTCCTCTCCTGCGAGCGCCTTTTCAAGTGCGGCTGTGCCGCCTTCCTTGCCAGCGGCGTCTACTAACTGCAATGGCGATACTACCCTGTCAGGTGTTATAAATTTAGGTGCACAGAGACAAAAGTCAGTGCCGACAATGATTAAATATCATTAGAACCCCACGAACCTTGTTTGGAGAACAGATTGCTCCAAGAGTTCATGAAAAAGTCTGATATATCAGATATCTTGGATAGCGCACTTGCCGGTAAGAGGCTTGGTCTGGATGATTGTGTCAGGCTTGTAAAATCTGACGACGCATATTCAATGGGTCTGGCGGCAAGCACGCTGCGCCGGCGGCTGTTTGGCGACACGGTGACTTTTATCAACAACATCATACTCAACTATACCAACGTATGCGTGACGTACTGCAAGTTCTGCGCGTTTTACAGGCCTCCGGGCCACCAAGAGTCGTACACCGTGCCAAAAGAGGAGATCCTAAAGCGCGTTTCGATGTCAAGAGAGATGTTTGGCATAACACAGGTGCTCTTTCAGGGCGGACACAACCCAAACCTGAAGATAGAATATTATGAAGAGGCGTTTGAGGCGATAAAGCAGAAGTGTCCGGACGTTGCAATCCATGGGCTCTCGCCTTCAGAGATTGACATGATAGCCAAAGTAGAAAAGAGCAGTACCCGCGAGGTACTGGCAAGGCTAAAGGCAGCTGGCATGGACACGTTTGCTGGCGCAGGTGCAGAGATTCTCGAAGATAGAGTCAAGGAGGAAATAAGCCCACTCAAGATAAAGAGCGAGGAGTGGCTCCGCATAATGGAGGAGGCTCATGGTGTTGGGTTAAAGTCTGTTGCGACCATGATGTACGGCACGGTTGAAACTGATGAAGAGCGCGCAAGACACATAATCAAGATAATGGAACTGCAGGAAAGGACCGGCGGCTTTTTATGCTTCATCCCATGGAGCTTCGAGCCGGACAAGACGGAAATACAGTCAGAGGGGCTGATAAAATACCCGTCAGGCGGATTACAGTTGTTAAAAATGATTGCAATTTCAAGGATTATGTTCAACGGACTCATCGACCACCTTCAGTCATCATGGCTTACCAACGGCATAGGCATGGCTCAATTAGCATTGAATCATGGCGCGGATGACTTTGGCGGTACGCTCATAGGCGAAGAAGTGGTGAGTGCGACAGGGGCGCGCTCTACTGAATTAACTTCAGATAAGATAATAGCTGCCATAAGGCAGGCAGGTTACATAGCTGCCGAGCGCGACAACTCGTACAGGATAATTAAGCAGTTTTAACGCAGCTCACCGCCAGTCGTCTATGAGGTATGCGTCTTCTCTATTATAACCCGGTTCGTTGGGTCTGTGCATAGCCACTCCCTGTATGTCGGTGCGAAACTTGCGTGCGACCATGCTGCGGTACGCCCCGCGGCGGCCCGAGTTGACTCCGGCCACCATGCGCGATAGGCCCTGCGAGCCTGCAAATGCCTCGCAGGCATCCAAAAGGCTTTCAAAGTATTCTGAAGAGCCATGTCCTGACGCGGCGGCCCCAAACTTGACATAACAATTTCCGCTGCCAGCCTCCGTCCCGGGCCCACAGTGGCAGACGGCAAAGCAGACAAGACTAGATCCTTCATAAATCATGACAGTATCCCCAAGCGCATGCACATCAACAGCGCAGATTTCCGTGCCAAGATCCAGTCCGCTATAGATATTGTTGGTAAGGACCTTGCACTCTCCCACAGCTCGCTCTTTTTCAGCCACCGTCAATTGCGAATAACGCAATGATTTGGCTGAGCTCAGGGTCTTGTCAACAGGCTTTGACATTACGGCAGTCAAAAAGCGAGGCCAAAAGCCAAACTTTTGGTAAAGGTGTACATGTTTGCTGCTCTGGGCAAAGGTAAAGAGCCCCAAATGGTTCACCTTCCACCTTGCAAAAATATTCATCGTTTCTCCAAGGAGCCGTGCTGCCACACCCTTGTCCCAGAATTCGGGATGTACAGTCAGAGGTCCAAATACTCCCACACTGCCCCAATGCATTGCAAAGTTCGAGCCAGCTACTTTGCCGTCAACTTCTGCAACCAGCGCTGCGGACGGGTCTGTGCGATAGCGCGTATTTACATAATCAGCGTCACCTGCAAAAGAAAGAGGCTCAGGAAGTCCAAGAAAGGTGCCAAAGGCCAGACGCATTATCTTATCAGCTTCCTTCAAATCGCTTTCCTGCATGCAGCGAATGGTTACTTGAAGAGCCAATCCTTCTTTCACCTTTCTTTCCCTATGAGCCAAAATATTCTTGCCAGCGCCTGTCAACTAGTGATTTTGTATCATCGTCCACAACTGCCAGCTGCTGTATCTCCCGCATGTAGCCCTCTTCCCGCGTTTTTTGTGTCGCGTCGATGCCCATTTTTGAACCAAGGTTGACAAGTGGCGATGCAGGGTCAAGTGTATCGGTTGGTGCGTTTTCCACTATCACTGTGTCCCGTGCAGGATCTGCCCTGCTAGTCACGGCCCATATCACATCGTCTATGTCATGCACGTTCACATCGCTGTCAACTACGATGAACGTCTTAGTAAGGGCAAGTTGCCCCATGCCCCACAGGCCCATCATAACCTTCTTGGCCTGGCCGGGATATGCCTTCTTTATTGAAATTATGGCAAGTCCCTGAAACCATCCAGCGCCGGGCATGGAAAAATCGGCTACTTCAGGATGGAACATCTGTATCAAGGGCAGAAACGATCGTTCGATGACCTTGCCGATATATGCGTCCTCCAGCACGGGCTTACCAACAACTGTAGTGAGGTAGATGGGTTGCCTGCGCCTCATGATTCCTGTGAGCGTGAACGTCGGAAAGGGCTCTGCAGGAGTGTAATAGCCGGTATGGTCGCCAAAAGGCCCTTCCATGCGCATGTCATTGGGATCAACATGTCCTTCGAGTACAATCTCTGCGTTTGCAGGAACTTCAAGATCGACTGTTCTACATCTGACAAGCTTTACACCTCTCTTACGGGTGATGCCGGAGAACAGGTACTTGTCCATGCCCTCCGGTACGGGAGCGACTGCCGAAAAGACCGTCGCAGGATCTGCGCCAATTACGATTGCAACTTCGATCTTTTTATTCTGCTCTCGAAGCATCTTGAAGTGTTGCGCCCCGCGCTTGTGTGTCTGCCAATGCATTATTGCGCGCTTGTCATCAATAATCTGGATGCGGTACACGCCAAGGTTTCGTATCTCAGTTTCAGGATGCTTTGTGACAGTCATCCCAAACGTGATGAACCTGCCGGCGTCGCCTGCAAATGATTTCAGGATAGGCATAGAGTTGAGAGACGTCCTCTCGTCTGTTTCTATCACTTCCGTTACGGGTCCGCTGTCTACATACTTGGGTCCGTACTCGCCAATCTCAGACAGCTTGGGCAGCATTTTGAGTTTGTTGAGCATCCCTGACGGCATCTTCATGCGCGTAAGCTCGGTGATGCGCGAGCCTATTTCTGTAAAGTCGTCTGATTCAAGGGCAATCTTCAGTCGTTTCATGGTGCCAAAGGCGTTTCCGAGGATCTGCATATCAGAACCTTCCACGTTTTCAAAGAGAACGGCAGGCTGGTCACGCTGGTACATGAGCCGGCGCATAATCTCCGCGACCTCTAGGTCAGGGCTCACCCTTGCCCTTACGCGCTTTAGCTCGCCGGCTCTTTCTAGCGCTTCAACGTACTCGCCAAGACCCTCAAAAGGCATGGAGCACTCTTGACCTATACATTACATAAGCATTCCTAGGCATGCTTGAAGCCGGCCTTGCTTCTCTTTAGGAGAGGGAGCGTCTTCTTCAGGATTATGCCATGCACCTTGTCGCCGTACTTGACATCAAAAGACATCAGAACGACGTATGCAAGCCGGCCGTTTTCGTCAGATACAGGAATTGTAGCTCTTATCAGCTTCGCGTAAAAGGAGCAGGCATAGTTTATCTTACCAAGTAGATATTCCCAGCGCAGGCGTGTGTATTGGCGGGTGGCGGCCGTTATAGCATACTGAGCGCGCTCCTCAGGGTTCATGATGGGCTTGAGGTTCTTCCTTTCGGCAGTGGCCATCAGATTGCCGTCACCATCTGCAATGCCCACAAAGCGGATTGCGGGATCAAGCGATACCGCCTTGTCACAAAATTTTTGAAAGGGGTTCTTCTTCATTTGTTCGCTATTCCAACGACCGTGAGGTATATTTGATTTTCCCGTGGACGG
>CAZPIL010000065.1:0-7438 GCA_964586705.1 uncultured Nitrososphaera sp.
ACCAGACAGATTGCTTACCAAAACTAATGCAACGGGCGGGTGGTTACAGATCTAACCATTTCTTGTCAAAAATATGTTAAGACGATGATGTCCTGCCCTGCGTTGACCAGTACTTTTCAACCTCGCTTCCAAGCCATTCAAGTGATTCCCAATATCTGCCTCTTCTCCTATCCATCTGAACGTCTTGCTTTATAGCCCACCATACTTTTATTGCAAGGTCCCCGTATGACTCCATAAAGGATTCCTTCAACTGAGGATTAGATTGGAGGATTGCTCCTATCTGGTCAAACTGGTTCTTTACAATTGACCTGCTATTTTCGTACTCGGCTCTACTTGCCGGACTCCTCCCGTATTCTACATCCAGAATTCTCTCTCGTGCCACTGTACCTTTTTCATTTTCCAGAATCCGATAGATCCTGTTCATGCTTACGATGGATGCTATCCTGTCCTGGATCTTGTGCGGCCTTGTTTCATCGCTTTGGGCGCTCTCCTTTATCAGTTCCGGCTGTTCAGGAGGATCTATTGTTTTTTCCTGTAGATCGGTGTATCCTTTCTTTAATTTTCGCTCTCTATAACCCAAGAATGCCACTACTGAAACTAACCCGGCTATCGCACCCGGGAGCAACCAGGCTGCAGGACCGTTCATGAAAGGGTTGTTCTCAACAGTGTCTGTAGCCAATGATTGCAAGGCTTGGCTAGATATACCCTCGGGAACTTGTAATCCCTCAGTTGTCGGGCCGTTGCCGCTGCCTTGGGCTTCTATTCCTCCTCCACCATCATTCTCTTCTTCTTGAATTGAGAGTTCATCATTGATTGATCGTTCAACTTCGGCAGGAGCAGAAGGAATGTTTGTATCGGATCCAGGGCTGTCATTATTGTTATTATTGTTGCCGTTTACACCGCCTGCCCCAGAGCTGTCTGGAGAATCATTTCCTGCCACATCAGATGCAGTGCCTCCAGATGGATTTACATCCGGGGAATTGTCAGAGCTGTCGCCAGAGCTATCCGGTGCAGAGACGACTATAGACACCGTTGCAGTATTGCTGTAAAGAGAACCGTCGTTTGCTCTGAATGTGAAATTATCTGATCCGGCCTGTCCGGAGTCAGGCGTATAAGAGACGGTTGCAGAAGTGCCGGTGGCACTCACTACTGGACCAAGGGATCCCAGTAGGGGATCTTCGACTATATCGAAGACCAGGTCATCCCCATCTGGATCAATCCCTGTCAATATGATTTCTGTTGACTGACCGGCCGCAGCAGTCAGACTCTGATCGCTAGATACAGGAGCATCATTAACAGCTCTTACAGTTATACTGACTTCGGCCACGTTGCTACTCTCATCCCCATCACTGACGCTAAACGTAAAGCTGTCTTCCCCGTTATAGTCAGCCTCAGGTGTATATGTGACCGAGGCGGAAGCCGAGTTCACTGGTGTAATCTGGCCCAGCGTGCCATGAGACGGCTGCGACATGATAGCAAATGTCAGATTATCGGAATCATCATTATCGTCATCGGCAGTCAGTATGACAGTCACAGGTTCGTCCTCGTTTGTTTCAACCAAGCTATCCGCCGCAGAAGGCGCGTTGTTGACAGGAGTCACGTTCACATCCACCCCGGAGATATTGCTATTTGCCTCTCCGTCATTTGCCACGAAGGAAAACCTGTCACTACCGGAGAAGTCTGGCATCGGCTGATATACAAGATCAGGAGGGTTGCCAGTAAGTGTTCCGGAAGCCGGCTCGTCCACTATAGAGTAGGTCAGTTCATCCCCATCAACATCTGAAGCTTCAAGTGTGATGCTTGCCTCCCCGTTTTGCTCTACGCTTAGTTCCTGATTTGCTGTATAGGGAGGGTCGTTGACAGGGAAAATGTCTATCGATACCTCCGAGGTATTGCTATCCTCAAAGCCGTCATTTACTTTAAAAGAAAATGCATCGTCGCCGTAGTAATTGTTATTTGGAACATACGTTACCGTGCCGGATTCTTCGTCAAGGCCAGTAAGTGTTCCGTGGGCAGGATTCTCTACAATTGAGAAAATAAGATCATCGTCATTTGCATCCACACCGGGTAGTTCTATCGGCAGAGGAGAGTCTTCATTAGTCGACTCGGCCAAGTCCTCGGTCACAGGCACGTTGTTGAGAACTTCGAATTCGGCAGTAGCGGAATTGTCAAGCAGTTCGCCCCTTGCAGTTACCACTGCATCGCCGGCGGACGTCTCTGGTACTAGAAATTCGGCTTCAAATTCGCCCGAAATATTGGTACGGATATTTGGAGGGCTGGTAGGTATCTGCTCGCCATTGAATAGGATCTCTATCGAAATTACCGGCGTAAACCCAGAGCCTTCAGCACGTATGGTCTCCCCTACACTGCCGCTTGATGGATCAAGCATCAAGTCAGGAGCGGCTGCAGCAGGTGTAAGGAAAGACGGGCCAATTGTTCCAACTATGCCCAACACCACTACAATACCAGGAAAATGTACATATTTAGCACTGAGACTCACGTCACATTATCTGATCAGCAGCTCGCAGTTTTTGATAAAAGAGTTGTGACTAGATTGTAGTTGGAATTTGCACAACTTTGCCACTTCATAGCAGGTCAAAGAATAGGTTGTCCTCTGGAACAATTCACAGTAATCACGTAATATGTGCCATGTTGCTGATTCTGGGTTTCATGAGAACTCCAAGCATATCTTCTAATTTGGCAGTTGGTGCGTACCCTAGCGATCCTCTCGCTTTTGAAACGTCTACTTGGGCGAACTTTACATCGCCTTTTCGCTCATCCTCATAGACAGGCTCCAGTTCGTGACCAAAGACGTCTATCATGACGCGAGCTAGATCATTGATAGTTATTGACCGGCCTGTTGCCACATTAAATGCTCCTGACACTTTGTTATCAGCTGCTTCTACTGCACTGATTATTGCATTGGCCACATCACCCACATAGACAAAGTCTCTCGTCTGCAGCCCGTCTCCGTAGATAACAGGTGGCGTATTATTAGAAAGGTTTTCTGCAAATTTGGTGATGACACCAGCGTAGGCTGCAGACTGGCCCTCACCATAGACATTGAAGAAGCGCAAGGAGATTGCGCTTTCTATCTTGCCACAATTCATGTATGAAGCGGCGAGTGCTTCCCCTGCTACCTTGCTTGCACCGTATGGAGACAGAGGATCAAGAGCGTGTTTCTCCTTGATGGGAAATTGTTTTGGTTCACCGTACACGGCACCGGTCGAGGCAAATACTACATTTCTCACCTTACATTCGCTGCAGGCCTCAAGCAAACTGGCGGTTCCATTAATGTTAACATCGATTGTGCTCCAAGGATCCCTAACTGAGTCTGCTACGCTTATCAATGCTGCAAGGTGTATGCACGAATCTATATTCTCTTTCTTGATGATATCAAGTAGAGCCTGCTTTTCGCGAACATCTACCTTGTAAAAGGATGGCACCAGTCCCCCAACGCTGTTTGGGTTGACCAAGTTATCGACCACCACTACTTTGAAATTTTTTTCTAGCATTTTCTTGACAAGGTGGCGACCTATGAATCCTCCACCGCCCGTAACAAGTATGTTCTTCACATCGCATCGTTAAATTGAAAAGAGAAAAGCGTTGTTTCCATTATCCCTGCCATACGGCGAGTAATTATTCAATTAGACAGCACCGGATGGTGAAAAAGGTTGTTTACACGAGTTGCTTTGGCATGTATGGATTATCGTAACGAGAATAGACCAAGTTCATCAAGTATGAGGACGCTTGGACGGATGAACAAAGGAGCAGCAGGTTATCATATGACGGGCCTGAATGCAAACTCGGTCAGGGTAATAGCAAACGCAGTCCGCCAAAAATCATCACCTACAGCGCGCGGTGAGACACCCGCACCCGTTTGGCTTGGGCAGGCGACCTCCAGACATTCATAGAAGAGAGAAAATCAGCTGATTGAGGCTGCAAGCTGATTGTTTCAGGCTTGAATGGCCCGCTCATAGATTCTGGTGTTTCTGCCAATCACTTTGACTGCCTCAGACCAAGACACCTTGGTCACTCCCTCGACAGACTTTACCCTCTCTATTATTGTCAGAAGTTCCTTATTTGACTCAAAGACCACTTCTACCTGGAGGTCGATAGAGTTCTCACCTATACACCGCTTCACAGACACTACCTCGTTGTCCCAGGACAAAATTTCTCTGCCTATCAGTTCTGTTGAAGGGCTAGAAGTTGTGACAAAGAGAACGGCACTTCGCAAGCCAAACTTGTCCAGCTTTAGCGAGTACATTTCGTCGAGCAGATTTGCTTCCAAGCGCTTTCTTCTCCTTTGAACGGTACTCAGGGGTATATCCAGATTCTTGGATAATGTGAGAGAGGATACACCGCCATTTGAGGTGAGGAGTGTCTGTAGTATTTTCTTGTCTGTTGCCGAAAGTATCGGAGGACCTTGATGTGGTTCGGAGCTGCCCCTAGAAGCTCTGCCCTTATGACCGACAGAGGTATTCACAATTCCCTTAAGAGACATCAGAATGTCTACGAGTATCATCGTGGGCAGCGAATCAAAAGTAGTAACGTCTATTCCAAACCCTTCTAGCTCGGCAAGTAATTCATCGCGCGATAAGGATTGTTTGTCTAGGTCTGTTGATAACGATAGCTCTTCATTTTGGCCAAGACCGGCAACATCTACCTGAGCTTTTTGCTCGATCAAGCCTGCTCGATTTTCTGTTAGTTCATTGATGGATTGTGCAACCATTTCCAAATACTGCTGCTAGAATACTTTTTTTAGATTTAAGTAGAATGGACTCGTATTCTATTCAGATCTTCTGGAATACCTGTCATGGTTTACCATACCTATCATCGTTTTTTACCAAAAATCGTCATAACATAACAACATTAGCCGTTATAGGGTCATTATGGAGCAGAACTGTGTACTGCTGCTTTCAGCTTCTGCCAGCTGCAACTTTGTTTTATATTTATCCTCTATCTATAGAAGCACTTCAATTTTCAATGCTTTGATTGATAGGAGATTTCTTCAGAGATAAACTCGACAATGGTCATAAGAAGTAAATGCACAGTTTGTTCGAATTGACTTGTGGAAAGTAGGGCTGGCTCTCACTTCGCTATCTGCCCTGATACTCATGCCTGCCTTGGGTTTCAATCCCATTAATGCAGTTCTGCGAAACGTCGAATTTGATAATAGTTTCATGGGCAGTGTTTCAGACATGCTGCGTCTTGATAACATTACCGGTGACGACGTTGATGAGGGTAATAATCTTAATGATGGGGAGACAACGCTACCCGGTGCAGCCACAGAAACAAGTCAAGTTTCAATCGACTATTCAAAGACAGGAATAATATACCCACTATTCGGACTGCCGGGACAAACATGGGATGACATGATAGAATACAGGAAGGCCCATCCCTCTCTCCCATGGATTGCAATTATAAATCCTCTTAACGGGCCAGGAGGGCCAAATTACGTGTTTGCTACTTATGTAGAAAGAATGCAGGATGCTGACATACAGGTGCTTGGCTATGTTTCAACGTACTGGGCGGCAGTTCCCCTTGAAACCGTCAAAGATGACATCGACAAGTACAAGGAATACTTCGACGTCGATGGTATCTTTCTTGACGAGATGTCAAACGAGCGGGAAGATGTTGAGCGTTACAGAGAGATCACTGCCCATGCAAAATCTGCAGGGATGGGATATGTAATCGGCAATACAGGGACCGATGCTGCGCCTGACTACATAGGTGTAGTAGATAACATTGTAATCTCCGAGGGATATGGGGAACCCACTCTTAGCAGGCTTGCAGGCTGGCACGTGCCCCACGGCAGGGAGAACTTTAGCTACATAGCGTATAACCAACATACCGTCGATCCCCAATATGTCACCACGTCAACGCACTTTGCATCATACGTCTACATAACAGATGACTATTTGCCAAATCCATATGACAAGATTCCATCGCACTTTGACGAGTTGCTGGCTCTACTTGATCCCGGAATAAGAGGTGATATGCGCAACGTTGTGGCAAAGAGTGTCAATCTCTCAGGTGAGCCGGTAAACGCCACACTCACAATTTCCCACGAATCTGAAAGCGTGGCGTCCGGCGGAGAGTGGGTTACGCACGTCGGCATAACGGGTAATACATACGAAGTGACGGCCTCTGATAGTAGCGCCTATACGTTTGTGCACTGGGAAGATGGAAGCGTAACTCCGACAAGAACCATGATGCTAAACTCTTCATCCATACTTACTGCATACTATAGCCCAAGGAATGCGACCACAGAACCGGGCGTCACGGTGAATACCATGACAGAAAATGGGGCAGTGCTCAATATGTGGACTACAGTAGAACAGGATGGACAGATAGTAGAGTCGGGATTCACGCCATTCCGCTTCTCCGGCGAGCCCGGACAGCAATACAACATTTTCGTTGCCGATTGGCAGCATCGTACATTTGACAGATGGATGGACGGAAGTTCTGCGAACCCATATACTCTGAATTATTCTGGCGAATCATTTCTGACTGCGTATTACAAATACGAATCTCCGGCTGAAGCACATGACACCTTGACGATAAATACCTATGATAATGACGGGAATATTATCACGATGTGGACCACCATCAGGATTGGCGATCAAGTAGCAGACCAAGGATACACGCCTCTTACAATCCCTGTTACAAGAGGCGAGACATATACAGTAAGCGTAGCAGATTGGGAGAACGTCATTTTTGACAGCTGGGAAGACGGCTCGGACTCTAGGCAAATAGACGTTACCATAGATGAGGCTCACAAAAGCGTGACGGCATATTACAGGCAGGTCACAATCCAATAATTTCACGATGATAGGTTGGTCCGCCATGAGCGACCAAGTTTGTTTGGGATCTGATTGGGTTGCCGGTAACTCGCGTCTGCGTAGGAAGTATCACCTATCCAGATCTTTTGGCGTAGTTATGCCGTGAGCGATCGATATGGCAGTGTACAGTGTAGCGACCGGTAACACTAGTACATAGACAGATAACAAAACTACCTAACTTGGTTGCCGGGGGCCTAATCTCCAGCATAGGTGAATAGAATATCCGAATAATCGTACGCAATTGGGGATAACGTATCTATATCAATTGAATCAACAAAATGCGATGACAATAGAAAACGCCAGAGCGTTGGAGAATGTCATCATGTTTATGATCAGAGGCTTTCATGAGTCGCAAATGATCTCTAGAAATGAAATGGTGCAAATTCTCAATAATCTCAACAAAAGGATCATTGAAGAGCTGTCTCATTCCAGCAGTGATACTGAAGCCTAGTATCTTTTAGATTGTTTGAAATAAAAAAAGGAATAGTTCGGGATAAAAAGCCCGAACAGAGATTGTCTTTTGGATTACTGATCCAGCGCTGCCACCAGCTCGCCAAAGTACGGCGGGACGTGGAACCACCTGTGGTTAGAGT
>CAZPIL010000066.1:0-7421 GCA_964586705.1 uncultured Nitrososphaera sp.
ACCTGTACTTCCTTCACCTCGCTGCCCAAGAGCGCATGCAGGGCCGCTTTTGTAGCAGCAGTAGCAGTCGTGCCGGTTGTGTAGCCTGTTCTCAGCGTACCTTTTCGCTTTTTTTCTTGTATTTCTGCGGGAAGCTCTTGTTCCTGCTCTGCAAGATACAGATCTTCGTCAGACATCAGAGAAGCACCGCGCCCCCATCAACTACGATAGTATTGCCAGTGGCAAAGGTAAAGTCCTTGCAGGCAAGCCCCGCTATGGTGTTGGCGACTTCCTCCGGCCTACCCCATCTTTTCATTGCACTTTCTTGTGCGGCTGCCTTTTGCGCCTTTTCAGACATCGCGCTGAATGTTGCATCAGTAGCGATGTTACCAAGGGCAAGCGTATATGCGCGCACATTTTTTTGTCCGTACTCCAACGCCACGTGTTTTGTCATTGCCACAATACCCGCATTGGCAAGCGAATATGGCGTCCCTTCAGTATGCCCCGCAATAGCAGGCGTGGAAGATATGCTGATTATTACGCCTCCGCCACTCCTTACCATTATTGGCAAGATTGCTCTTGTCACCCGGAAGGTTCCTTTCAAGTCAACTGAAAGAACTGCATCAAGCTCTTCATCACTTACCTTGTGCATTTTTTTGTACCAGATCTTTGGGTCAAACCTAAAGCCAGCATTATTGACAAGGATATCTACTCTGCCATGATCTGATTTTATTTTATTCACAAAACCCAAAACACTCTGTGCACTCGTGATTTCCAGACTTGCTGGATGTGTATTTTTACCGATGCGGCTTACTGCCTTTTGCGCGCCTGCCATGTCCCTTGAACATACGAGCACAGTCGCGCCCCTCGCAGCGAGCTCTTTTGCAGTGGCAAAGCCTATCCCTCTCGTCGCGCCGGTTACAACAGCAACCTTATCTTTGAACAAACGTTGATGATAGAACCTGCGTATTATTTTATGTTGCAGCTACTTCAAGAGCAGTGCCTTGTCTGTCCGCTCCCAGGTAAAGCCGGGGTCGTCCCTGCCAAAGTGGCCGTATGCGGCGGTCGGTTTGTATATGGGACGCTTCAGGTCAAGGGTCTTGATTATGCCGGCAGGTTTCATATCAAAAACCTTGCGCACCTTGGCCTCTATCTCACCCTCACTCAACTTGCCTGTTCCAAACGTATCGACCATTATTGATACAGGCTCTGCTACACCTATTGCATATGCGACTTGTACTTCGCATTTGTCGGCAAGGCCAGCCGCGACTATATTCTTTGCCACATATCGTGCCATATAACATGCAGAGCGATCAACCTTTGATGGATCCTTGCCGGAAAACGCGCCGCCCCCATGCCTCCCCATTCCACCATATGTGTCGGCAATTATCTTTCTACCGGTAAGTCCGGTGTCACCTGGCGGACCGCCTATTACAAACCTGCCAGTCGGGTTGACAAGGAACTTTGTCTTGTCGTCTATCCATTCTCCACAAACAGGCTTGATTACCTTACTTATCACTTCCTCGCCTAGCTGGTTCATGTGTATATCGGGTGAATGTTGTGTCGATATTACGACGGTGGCTATACGCTTGGGTATGCCTTCCTCATATACAACTGAGACTTGAGACTTGCCGTCTGGTCTGAGCCAGCCAAGCTCCTTGCTTTTCCTCGCATTTGCCAGCTTCATAGAAAGCTGATGTGCCATAGTTATCGGAAGTGGCATGAGTTGTGGAGTTTCATTTGTAGCGTAGCCAAACATAAGCCCCTGATCGCCTGCACCCTGTTCCTTGTTCTCAGAAGCAGTAACGCCCATAGAGATATCAGGGCTCTGCTCATGGAGAGCGGCAAGGACCGAGCAGGAGTCGCAATCAAAGCCATACTTGGGGTCATCGTAGCCTATGTCGCGGATAGTACCACGGACAAGATTCTGCACGTCAATGCGGCCCTTTGAAGTAACCTCCCCGGCGACAAATACTATGCCAGTAGTAGTCATCGACTCAGCGGCGACTCTTGAGTCTGGATCTTGTTTCAGAAACTCGTCAAGGATAGAATCTGAAATCTGGTCACAGATCTTGTCTGGATGACCCTCAGTAACACTTTCAGAAGTAAACAGCCAGCGTTTGACCATTTGCCTGCAAGTCACCCGTCAGATATCTTTTTCCAGTTTGATAAAGAGCACATTGTTGCCACGGATTACGACCTTGCCATAGTTTGCCATGACATCATTTCCATTGAACTCCTCTGCGTCAGTTAGTATGAGGTTCATGTAAGAGTCAACATTATTCATCTTGCCCTTATACTCTATCTCACTCTTCAGTCTGACTGCTACCTTGCGGTTTATCGAGCGTTGTAGAATCGAAAGAGGACGTTTTGATTGCTGCGAAGGCGGCGAAGACACTAGTTAATCACTTTAAAGTTCGTGAACAGTACCACGAATAAAAAGGTTCCTTTGACGCTGTGCCCAAATCATAAAAGCGGGCCTGATAAGTTACTGTTATGCGCATTGCGACTGGCTCCGAGGCCCTTGACGCATTGCTTGAAGGAGGTATCAGGACAGGCATGCTGACAGACATTTATGGACCCAGTGGCTCAGGCAAGTCTCAGCTGTGTTTCACGCTTGGTGCTAAATGCGCTAGCTCAGGAAACAAGGTACTATTCATAGATACGGCGGGTACATTTCGGCCTGAAAGGATATCAGAGATTGCAGGAAGCAGAGATGTACTTGATGACATTACAGTAGTCCGGGCACTCAATAGTGAAGACCAGATCGCCGCACTTGACAGAGCCATCGATTTGGACGCGACTCTAGTAGTCGTCGACTCACTGACGACGCTTTTTTCTGTAGAGTACTCTGGCCCATCAAGACATCTTGCGGTGATGAGCCACATGCACGCACTTGCATTACTTGCAATAAGGGCGCGGTGTGCAGTTGTTGCAACAAACATGATAAGGGCGGTACCGCAGGAAAATCACAAGGGCATAGAGCGCGAATACCTATCCAGTACAATTTCCATACATGCACACATCAGGCTAAAGTTTGAGATAGAAAATGCTGCAAAATCATCTTACAGAGCGACGATTGTGCAACCTCTGGGCGGTTCAGCACGCTTTTCAATTACCCAGAATGGAATTTCTGATGTAGACTAACCGTTTTATATTGCAGATTCCATGGAGAATTATTGGAGACCCCCCGGCAGGAAGAGCTTCTCAAACCTTCAAAGCTTCCACTGTCAATAATCCTGCCCACCTATAATGAGTCTCAAAATATTGTCAGAGTGATAGACTCGATAGCAGATGCCATACCTGAAGGAACCAAGGCAGAGATAATCGTAGTTGATGATAATTCGCCGGATGGTACAGGCAATGTAGTAGCAGAGTATGCAAACAGGTTCGGAGAGGAATTGAAAAAGCGCCTACATATCGAGGTCGTAAGTAGGCCTGCCAAAATGGGCCTCAGTTCAGCCATTCTTGCAGGCGTAAAGTCTGCATGCGGCGATGTATTTGTGGTCATGGACAGCGATATGTCACACCCTCCTCAAACGATACCAAGAATGCTTGAAGAGATGAAGCATTCAAAATGTGACATCGTGATTGCATCGCGCTATGTCAGAGGCGGCGAGGTGACAGGGTGGCCTTTTAAACGTAAGGTGATAAGCAAAGGAGCAATAAAGATCGCTCAGTATAGTCTTGGAATAAGCGTCAAAGATCCTATGTCAGGATTTTTCGCCTTCAAACCTGCAATAATCAAAGGCATAAAGTTTGACGCCATAGGGTATAAAATGCTCCTTGAAATGCTTGTAAAGACAAAGGGCGCCAAGGTAAAAGAGATACCCTATACTTTCACGAATCGCCGACTAGGGTCTAGCAAGCTTGACTGGTTTACCATGGTAGATTACATGAGGGCGGTTTGGCGTCTGTACCGTTACGGCAAGTCAGCTCCAGATGAGAAGCGCAAGTCAGTGCGCTTTCTCTCAAAAGCAGGAAGGTTCTACACTGTTGGCGCAAGCGGACTACTTGTCAACTACCTTGCATCATTTATGCTCACCGCTTTGTTTCCAACCATCTGGTACCTTCATGCCACGGTGGCAGGCATAGCGCTATCGATAACCTCTAACTTCATTCTGAATAAAATATGGACATTTGAGGACCGAGACCTTTCTATCAAAAAGACTCTTGTACAATACAGCATGTTCTCAGGATTCTCTACTTTTGGTGCACTAGTACAGCTTGGCATGGTTTACTACCTTGTTGAAGGTCAGGGACAGAGTTATCCCCTAGCACTGATCTTGGCAGTAGCTACTGCGTCGATAAGCAATTTCTTGCTTAACAAAAAGTGGACCTTCAAGGAAAAAATCTGGGGCTAAGTCGACTGTCGAACTCACTTTACAATAATTAAGTGAAATACGAGCATATTTCATATAAATTATTAAATATACTAAATAGTGATATTGTTTTACAATTCTATGATAAAAAGACTTAAATTATTAGGCTCTGATAGAAGATGCAACCGGAAGAACGGTGCTAAATAGGTAGGGACCCCCCAATATCCCAGGGCAGATTTACCAGCCCTTCTGATAGGGGGATGGCCCTATCTAACTAAATTTGTTATTGGTCTTAACGGATTTTCATATGTCTCTGCTCCATGCAGGAAGCAGACGAACATGAGCTTCAGGACTTGATAGTTCACTAGCAGATAATCTCACCCGCTTAGAGAGAAACAGAGCTACTCTACAGAAGTGGACCCAAGACATTTAATTTCGTTAAGTTGATTTGCGCTTCCGTGGCTCTATGAGGCCCATTAGTTGATAACCATATTCAAGGTTATGCTTGACGTGGTTAATGCCATGGGTGCCATGGGGAACAAACTTTCCATCCAGCATATTTTCGATATATATCCGGGCCTTTCGAATAGAATTCAACGCATGTTGTAGTTGGTTATCAGAAAGTTTGCGACCAAGATCCTTTTCTACTTCCTTTTTAAGTGCCTCCGGCCTGGTTAATTTGCTGTACTTTTGCAGCCGCTTATAGTTAGCACATAGATCAGTTATTTTTTTGACATCTGCCGGATGCAAGCCGGTCAGCGATGCTTCAAGATCCTTTGCAGACCTGCCTGTCATGTTTGATAGATTTTCGATAAACTCATCGTTAAGAGCGATAGGCATCGCTTGTTGCCCTGTCCTTTGCTTTATTTCTTGCACAGGCCTTGCAATATAGCTTGCAGCAGGGTCTTCGGTAGGAGCAGTGATCTTGCGTTCCTGATAGTAGCGTTCGACGCCATATACACCGACTGCTTCACCGCGTGTATCTACACCCTTGTCCAATATCGATATAACATCGACTACTATCCTTGGGAAATGAAGTTTCAGTTTTTCGTCAGATTTAGGGTAGTTCTCCATTACGTCCATATAGATATGAAATGTCGCATCGTTGACTGCCTTTGTACCTGCTCTCTTAGAATCCATACCCTTTGCGGCAACCGCGAGAAAGTCACATAGATCCGATTGGGAGAACATGTAACCGGTTGCTGTACATGCGTCCGCCACAGCCTTTATAGCAGTCAGCCATTTGCCGTAAGCATTGACCGTTGCCAGTGATACATTACCAAGGAACACGACTGCTTTTTTACGCGTCTGCACTTCTTCTATTTTAAACATGTCGAGCGAGGACGAAAGAACATTGCCAAGCGAGGCAGACGGATTGTCTGCCTCGGGAGTCGAGGTAGCGGGTTGCCTCCCGGAAGCCATGCAAGCCCTATTCTTTCCACATGCCTTAAAGCTTTCGCACTCGCGAGACATTCGACATGAGCAGAACTTGCCAAACTTTTTGTACGACATGCAGGACAAGGAATCATAGATGGATACTCTTGAAACTATATTTTCGATGCAAAAAGAACTTGCTGGCATGATGAACTTGTCGCGCTATCCTACAGATGTCGAAGGACGCGTATCCGTACTTTCAACAGCAATCGTACACGAGGCAATTGAGCTTCAGCGCTTGACAAATTGGAAATGGTGGAAAAAGCCTACAAGCTTTGACAGTAATTCTGCCAGAGAGGAGCTGATAGACATATGGCACTTTGTAGTGCAGGCATCGATCGAGCTTGGCATGACTCCATCAGACATAGTTGAAGAATATAGCAAAAAAAATAGGGTGAACCGTGATAGACAGACATCAGGTTACTAGGGCCGCTATCCTTTCAATATCGGTAACGCCCATCAAGTCGTCTATTATTACCTGCCTCCTAAATGACGTTATTTGCTTCTCCGTAGATTCAAGCATTGGATAAGGTGACTTTGAACCGATTATGTTGCCATTCTTATCGATACCATTTTTGTGTAATGCAATGAGTGCCTGTCCTGCACAGTGTCCCTTGACTTCTTTGCCACAGAGTACTATGCGCTGAAGTTCTGGATGCTCGATAGAATAGCGGATTACGGCGTCAATGCCTTTGTTCTCTGAAAGCAGTCTGCCAACCAATGCAATTCTTTCCATCAGGCTTGAGCGAGATATCTCTTCAAGCAAGTCGATGCTGCCAAGTGTACATATGGCGATAACCTTTCCCTTGCCAACAAAAAATTCATGTCTTACAGGTATTAGCGCATTACAGGCCTTGCCGGCCGCGTCGTCAAACTTCTTTTTCAGCCCTGTCTTCCCATACCCCAGCTGATCTTGTAGGTCGGAATAACCTTGACAAATGGTGCTTCACCTTCCTCCCATGGTTCATCCCTCACCCAGGCAAATCTTCTTTCAAATGCCTTGTAAAGTCGGTCAAATTCATTCCCGCGCTCTATCAACTCCGCCTTGCCTTGGACGCATACGGCCCTATTGCCTTTTGAGCTATAGACGTCAACTACAAGCGCCACTCTGCCATTTGCCTTGATGTTTTCCAGCTTGCGTGTTTCAAGATCGGTAGCAAAGTAAAAGACGCCATCCTCAAAGACATAGGACACAGGAGTAACATGCGGTATGTTGTCATGACACGTCGCTACCCTACATGCTTCGTTCTGGGTCAGGAAATCGACTTCAGAGGGAGTGAACTTTGTCAATTTCCTGTAGATACCAATTTCTGGTATTTATAGCCGGCGAATCCTAGGAAATGGTCTTGGACTGACGCCAGCGGCTATAGCGTATCATTACAATCCCGGCAGCTATAACCAGAAGAGATGTAGCAAGGAAGCCCGGGTTGATTATCGATTTGAGCTGTTCAGGCGCGGTGGACTCGAAGGAACAGTCTTCGCCCACACATTCTTTTATTACAGGAAATGCAAGAAGCACGCCTATGAATGCTACAAGCATGGCTACGCCTGCAGTAGATGTTATAGCGCCGGCCTTGGCGAGAAGTTCCATCATAGAAGTCAACTTGCAACATGTGGCATGGCCAACAGATATTCTTTGCCTAGATAATCTCACTGGCGTCAAGAGTCGCGAACTTGAATGACTCG
>CAZPIL010000067.1:0-7388 GCA_964586705.1 uncultured Nitrososphaera sp.
GTAAACGGCCAATGAGTCCTGTTGTCATTGTCAAGGAAAAGCGGCACAAGATTAATTGATTGATTGATTACCAGATGCGAACAAGGAATTTTATTTGGAATTAGTAAAAAGCTGCAGAGGCTTTCCCGCTTGCCAGAATTCATAATTAGCAGTCGTGTATACCAGAAGACAATGGACAAGTTCGGTCTATTGCCTTCCGGAAACAACATTCCATTTGAGACTCATCTGGAGCACCTTGATACGCATGGAAAAGAAATGATGCTTGACATCCGTGCCTTTGCCAAGTCGCTTGGTTCAAACGTCATAGAAGAGGTCAGGCCACACAGGGTTGTTTACGCAAAAACGCTGACGTTTAGGACCTTCCTAGATGTGGAGCCGGCAGGAGACAGGCTGGTTGTCGAAATAAGGGCAGGCCGCGCAGAACCGCCGTCTCGTTTTGAAGTCAGGACGCAGCATGACTTGGAAGGAGTAAAAAAGCAAGTAGCACAGGCGTACGAAAAAATCCGCTAGCCAGTTATCGAAAAATCTGGAAATTTGCCAGTGTAGTTTTCATATCGTATGTCGACGGCCTCCACGTTTGAGGCCGGCGGCCCGTGGTGGCACCAGTCAACCACCCTTCTCACGCTTTCTTCTTCGCCCTCTATTACCGCCTCTACCCTGCCGTCAGCAAGGTTGCGCACCCAGCCTGTCGTACCATGCATCTGTGCAGTCTGCATCGTTTTCTGGCGAAAGTACACGCCCTGGACCTTGCCTGCGACAAAAACATGAGCGCAGATTTTCGCCATTTCACACACCAGGAAACTTGGCGAAAAAGCTAGGTCAGGCGTCCGCCTTCCTCGGCGAACAGGTGCTCGTACGTTGTCCCTTTTCTTACAAGCCGGTACTTGCCGTCGCTGTCCTTCATGACGATTGGAGGTTTGGTCTGGCAATGAAACGGCATGTTGAATACGACAGAGTAGGCGCCTACGTTATAGAACGAGACATAGTTGCCCACCTCCGATCCGCCCATGTCAGAAACCTTTGAGAGCGGGAAGACATCGTATGTGTCGCATAGCCTGCCGGCAAGGTGTGTGTTCTTTGGCGCCGTGAGGCCGGTGGTTCTGTTCTTGCTGTCTATCACAGGTATTACTTCCTGGGGGTACTCTTGCTTTAGGAGCGCCGCGTCAAGAAGGATGTGGTATCCGGCATCGACTATCACTATCTTGTGATCATTGTACTCTTTGGTATTCACAATCCTTGATACGAGCATTGAAGACTCGGCCACCAGAAAGCGTCCTGATTCTATCATAAGGGTGAACGCACCATGTCTGTCTGCCAGCTGGTTGAGCCTGCCGACATGGTTCTTGGCCATTTCTGCCGGCGCAGGCACAGGGTCGTTGTAGAACACGGGTGTCCCACCGCCTATGTCAAACGTGTTTACCTGGAACGCAGGATTTTCCTTCTTCATCTTAGTCATGAAGGCGTCCATCTTGTCTAGCGCGTGGGTATAGCAGGAAAAGTCGGTTATCTGCGAGCCCAGATGGAAGTGGAAGCCTTCGAATTTGAGTAAATCACTTGCGAGCATGTGTTTGACCATCTTGGCAGCGCTGTCAATCGTTCCACCGTTAAATGGCACACCGAACTTGCCGTTTCTGTAAGATGCCCTGACCTTGGCGTCGGTGGCCACCTCGGGGTTTATCCTTATCATGGCAAGAGGGCGCACACCGGCCTTGCCCGCTGCATACGCCAGGTTCATCATTCCCTTGTGCGAGCTGACGACAACCCTGCGCACCCCGCTTCTCAATACTTCGACATACTCTTCTGGCTCTTCGGTCACACTGGTATAGATGATGTTTTCCGGGTCTGCGTTGCACTGGAGTGTAAAGTAGAGTTCGCCAAGCGACGTCAGGTCGAATGTCAGGCCATCCTTCGCGAAGGAGCGGACCACCGCAGGCGAAAAGTTGGCCTTTATAGAATATGCTACTTTGACAGGCCCTTTGAAAGCAGAGTACGCCCTGTGCATTTCACGCGCCTTTGTGTGCAGTGTGTCTTCGTCGACAAGGTACAGTGGTGTTCCATATTCTGCGGCTAAATTCTTGATGTCAAGGGGCGTTGCAAAGCGGTTCAGCAGCGCTGCAGTCGGCTTGCTTACAAGTTGGATTTGAGAATTTTCTTCCAATTTTTTAGTTAGTGTTACAATAAAAACCATCACTTTAAAAACATTGCCCCGGGAATTTTGCTGCGTATAGCTAAGAAAGTTTTACCGGAAGATTCCGGTTGTAAAAAAAAGAAAAAGTTGTCGGGGCGCGTGCCTGCCTAGCGATAATAGGGCACGGCCTTTTCTGCCGGCTTGCCTTCGCGCTGCGTCTTGATCTTCTTGACTGCGTCCTCAAAGTGGCGCATCAGGACGTGCGCTTCGGTAGCGTGCTTTGCCGCCTCTTCTGGGGTGGGATATTTTGCCAAGTACTCGTGCAGGACCAGCGATACTGCGGTGTTTACAACCGAAGCCGCGTCTGCACCGCTGAAGCCGTCTGTTAGGTCGGCTACCTTGTTGATGTCCACATCGGATGCTAGCGGCTTGCTCTTGGCATGTATCTCAATTATCTTGAGCCTTGTAGCCCTGTCCGGCATTGGAACGAACACGATCTTGTCGAACCTGCCGGGGCGCAAGAGCGCAGGGTCTATGATGTCTGCCCTGTTAGTCGCTGCTATCACGACGACGCCGGAAAGCGCTTGGATGCCATCGAGCTCTGTAAGAAGCTGTGACACGACGCGTTCTGTTACCATGCTGTCGCCTCCCATTCCCCGGGTGGGCGCTATAGAGTCTATCTCGTCAAAGAATACGACGCACGGCGCGGCCTGTCTTGCGCGCCTGAATATCTCACGTATACCCCTCTCAGATTCGCCGACCCACTTGCTCAGTAGCTCCGGACCGCGGACGCTGATAAAGTTGGCCTCAGACTCTGTGGCAACTGCCTTTGCGAGCATGGTCTTGCCTGTGCCAGATGGTCCATGCATGAGTATTCCCTTTGGCATGGTGTGACCCAGCTTTGTGTAAAGGTCGGGATAGCGCAGCGGCCATTCGACTGCCTCCTGTAGCTCGCGCTTGACCTCGCCCAGACCGCCTATCGAAGACCAGGGTATGTCAGGCGACTCGAGGTAGACCTCCCTCATGGCAGAGGGCATGACTTCCTTTACGGCGTTCTCAAAGTCTGACATAGTCACTATCAGTTTATTGAGCACTTCTGGTGAGAGCTTTTCGTCCTCCAGATTCAGCTCCGGGAGCAGCCTGCGAAGGCACTTCATGGCCGCCTCCTTGCAGAGATATTCCAAGTCCGCACCGACAAAGCCGTGAGTTATTCCTGCAATCCTGTCCTGGTCGACGTCGGTATCAAGTGGCATGTTTCGCGTGTGTATCTGAAGTATTTCCAGCCTGCCGCGCTTGTCAGGAACCTTTATCTCGATTTCCCTGTCGAACCTGCCAGGGCGCCTGAGCGCAGGATCAAGCGCGTTTGGCCTGTTCGTTGCTGCGATAATGATCACTCTGCCTCTTCCCTCCAGACCATCCATCAGCGACAGCATCTGTGACACGACACGACGCTCGACCTCGCCTGTTACCTCTTCACGCTTTGGCGCGATAGAGTCTATTTCGTCTATGAATATTATTGATGGCGCCTTCTCCTTTGCCTCCTTGAATATCTCCCTCAGCCGGGCTTCAGATTCGCCATAGAACTTGCTCATGATCTCAGGGCCGGATATCGAGATAAAGTGGGCGTTGCTCTCGTTTGCTACTGCCTTTGCAAGCAACGTCTTGCCTGTTCCCGGAGGACCGTAGAGCAGCACACCTTTTGGAGCCTCTATTCCTAGCTTTTCGAAAATTTCAGGGTGCCTCAGAGGGAGCTCTATCATTTCACGGACTTTTTGTATCTCCTCCTTCAAGCCGCCGATTTCTTCGTAGGACACACGAGGTACGCCCTGCGCGGCATCTCCCTTTTCCCCTATGACAAAGACTGTCTTTTGGCTTACCATGACTGCAGTGTCAGCTGTGGTAGCAGGCACTGTACTTACCACTTGGAACGTGAGCCTCCCTCCAAAATATGGCACAAGTACATTGTCCCCTTTTACCACCGGAACTGTTTCAAGTGCGTCTGCAAGGTAACGTTCATCGATCGGCGGTATCGCCTCCACTGGCGCGACCAGTATTTTTTCTGCAGGATTAGCCTTTATCTTCCTGATGGCCACCTTGTCATCGATGCCCACCCCTGCGTTGTTCCGGGTTATACCATCTATTCTGATTATGCCCTTACCCTCATCAGAGGGATATAGCGGCAAACATTTCGCAACTGTCCTGCGCCTCCCCTTTATTTCAATTACGTCTCCAGTGCTTGCGTGTATCGAGTCCATCGTGGCGTAGTCGATTCTCGCAATGGCACGGCCCACGTCTCGGGTATAGGCCTCAAGAGTCTTGAATGTAGGTGTGTTGCCTTCTTGAGCGCCGGGATTCATGGAAGCACCTACGCAGCAATATTTAATGAATGTTAGGAAATTCGGTTCTATCAAGTCTTCGGTTGATGGACAACAGCCCTGTCAACAGTGTCGCAAATCCGCAACTGAGCGTCGGAAAGGCTAGCAGCGACACAGAACTCTTTTCAGCTCCTTTGTGCGGTAGAATATGTTACAGGGACTGCAAATCCACACAGGATCCCTGCTTGCCATCCAGTAGCCGCCATCAAAGAATTTCCTGTCAAGCTCGTTTCCGCATTTTGGGCAGGCGAACATGGTGCAAGGCTCGGCCTCGAAATATATCAACAGAATATGGGAAAAGTTGTAATCCTGTGATATTTTGAATTTCTAAAAAAAGAGAAGAGGGTTTAGCCTGACGCACAGCTGCTAAAGCCGCACTCGATGCAGATGTTGCATCCTTCAGTTATGATGAGCCTTGCCTTGCACGACGGGCAAACCACGTCTTCGTTTGAGGCGAGCACCTGCATGGCAGCTGGCTGCGTCATCTTCTTGGGTACCTCTGCCGGCGCAACCTCGACCTGTGGTATGCTTCCGTCGTCCACCCCTGATTCCGCCAGAATCTTTTGCATCTGTTCAAACACGTACGGCTCTTTGATGCTGTTCTCAACATAGTCTGCGACGTATCTACTAGGCTTGACTGTGAAGGCTTTTTCACCTGTATTCTTGCCAGTTATGTGCAATACCTGTTCCTGCCTCGAGCCATCGCGGAAAACCGTCACACCCTTTAACCCCAGCTCATGCGACAGAAGATAAGAGCACTTCACGTCTTCTGCAGTCACGTCGCCGGGCATGTTTATCGTCTTGGCTATTGCGTTTGAAATCCACTTTTGCCAGATGCCCTGTGCCATGATGTGGTCCATCCAGTGTATGTCTATGGCTGTCACGAATATCCTTTGCATCCATTCCGGAATTTCCGCGATGCCCCGGACTGAACCGTAGTTGTTTGCTATCTTGGTCAGTATCTCGTCTGAGTAAAGGCCGTTTTCCTTGAGCACGTTCTCAAACACCTTGTCGGTATAAAAGAACCGGCCGACAGTCACGCGCTTTTCATATACGAGGGCAAACACTGGCTCAACACCATTTGCCGTGTCCGCGATCATTGACAGCGTGCCGGTTGGAGCGATAGTGGAGGTCCACGAGTTGCGAATGCCAGACCTCTTTATCTTTTCAACAAGCATAGACCAGTCGTAGCTGTGTGTTTCCTGCGGCAGCTCATAATAGCCAGCTACAGGTATCCTGCCTTTGACATAGTCAGTGTCTTTGAACATTGGGAACGGACCCCTTGACTTGGCAATTGCAACTGACTCGTCCATGCTCAGATATGATACTGCTTCAGCAAGCTTGTTCATGAACTCATAGCCGTCCTTCGAGTTATAGGAAATTCGGAGCATGAACAGCAAGTCCGCGATGCCCATTATTCCCAGACCGATTCTGCGAGTCGCACGCGTGTTTACCTCTATCTCCTCGACGGGGTACTTGTTCATATCGATGATGTTGTCCAGGAATCTGGTAGAGAGCCTAACTGCCTGTTCATATCGCTGCCAGTCAAACTCGTACATGCCATCAGCCTTGCGCTTGACAAAGTTTGCTAGGTTGATTGAGCCAAGGTTGCATGATTCATATGGATACAGAGATTGCTCACCACAAGGGTTGGTCGCGCGTAGCGGCCCGCCCTTTGCGCTTATGCACGGGTTATACCTGTTGATGTTATCGAAGAATATTATCCCCGGCTCTGCGCTCTTCCAAGCTGAAAGCGCAATGAGATCGATCAGTTGCTGAGCATCTGTCTGTCTGACAAGCTCGCCTGTGCGCGGGTTTCTTAGGGTATATTTGTGGTTGCCCTCCTTGCTCACCAATGCCTTCCAGAAATCTTCCCAGATGCCTACAGATACGTTAAAGTTTTCAAATACACCCGGCTTTGTCTTGGCAGTCACGAACTTTTCTACGTCAGGATGCCAGGCTTCTAGGATACCCATGTTTGCACCCCTGCGCTTGCCGCCCTGCTTCACCACGTCGGTGATAGTGTCAATTATTCTCATGAATGACGTGGGTCCAGACGCAACACCTGACGTGGAAGCGACTATGTCGCCTTCCGGCCTCAGATCGGAATAGTTGATGCCGACACCGCCGCCGGACTTGAATATCATTGCCGCATCCGTTGACGACTTCATTATCCGCTCCATATCATCTGGCATGTCAAGCACAAAACACGCGGAAAGCTGTCCGAGCCTTGCGCCCGCGTTCATGAGCGTGGGCGTATTGGGCAGAAAGTCTCTTGAGATCATCAGGTTGTAGTATTCCCTGATGCGCTCGCCGTGTAAGGCAAGCTTGCCCTCCGCAATCATCCTTAGCAGTTCTTTAAAGCTGACCTTCATTTGCCCCTGCTTTGCTGCATTCACATAGGCGCGTATTATTGCTTCAAAGTGATAGCGGTTGAGCCAGTATTCACCTATCTTGAATTTGTTATCAAACTCGGCAAGCTTTGCATAGTATTTCTCCGCCTCTTCCGTGTTCTGGTTCTGCCCCCCTGCCAAGCTGAAGACCTGTGGGTCGTGGATAACATCTGCAACACCGACGAGCGTGGCTACGCGCTCGAACAGCTGTTTGGGTCCCTCGACTATCTCGTTCTGGTCGTCTCTGAGAAGATAGCGGGCGGCAAGGACGCGCAGCGAGTTGACGTCAAATGCCTTGTCGACTTCGTCAAGATCCCTCTTGTTGAGGATCTTCATCTTTTCCTCGCGCACCTTGCGTCTCTCGTGTCTGTAGAGTATGTATGACTTGGCCGTGTCTGAAAGGCCATCCTCTATCAGTATCGATTCGACCATATCTTGCACGTCTTCTACTGTGGCGACAGCTTTTTCAGAGCCAAAGCCCTGCTGTGCCAT
>CAZPIL010000068.1:0-7316 GCA_964586705.1 uncultured Nitrososphaera sp.
CGTCACTACCGCAGGAACTGCGGGAATTTACGCCTGTGGAGATTCCAAAGGAGTCGCAGAAACAGGAAGAGGCTATCGGACTTGTCCGATAGTGGTTTACGAGAATTACTGTTTGTGGTTCTTTCAATGCTATTGTGGTCTAACGCAGCCTCTATTGGTTTTATCTGCTTGCACTTTTGTGAACTACCAAGCCCTAAATGACACTGGTAGGCTAAAGCCGTAAGGATTTGTTTCACGCTCGCCGGAATTATAAAATACTTTGAAATTCTTTTAACCTAAAGCTAAGCTAGGAATCTGTGTCTTCGTATAGATCCGCTGTATCTGTAGCGCTATTTGATATCTTGGTCTGACAGAGCCGGGCATTCATACGCAAACTGTTTACTATTTTTCTACACTGTCATCTTATATTGCTTCGTTTTATTTTTTCCTGCAAAAGCATGATTCCTTGTATCAGAGTCTCTGGCCGGGGCGGACAGCCTGGCACGTAGACATCTACCGGAACAATGCTGTCTACGCCTGGTAAAACATTATACGAGTCATAGTATAACCCTCCGGTGATAGAACAAGCACCCATCCCAACCACATACTTTGGTTCAGGCATCTGATCATATACTAGCCTGAGCCTAGGGGCCATCTTCCTGTTCACCGTCCCAAGTACAATCAGCAGGTCACACTGGCGAAGGGACCCAAACGCCTCGAGAATGCCAAATCTCTCGGCATCATACCGCGAACCTGATGCGGCCCCCAATTCGATACTGCAACAGCCTGTTTCAAGGTGGACTGGCCAAAGCGACCAGACCCTTCCCCAGTTTACCGCATACCCCAGGGGTCTGTCTAGAGCCCTGACTAGTACGTCTCCAAGTTTGCCTACAAATGCGTTAAACTCTGGACCGTTATCCAGAACTTGGGGGAGCTTCATACACTAGGTTTCGCTTTTATGTACTAAAAGAGTTGTGTTGGCGACATGTCCTGTGACCGGACGGAGGATCAAAAAACAACGGCAAATTCCAACAACGATAACGACAGCTTGTGATTACAATCCACAGACCCGGCAAGGTTGCGGCAAATTCGCCGAGGGCGCTCTATGTCGTCATGATTTCGATCCCTTTCTTCACCTTTCAATTTCTATGGGCCAGATGTTGAGGCTCCAGTATATCACGGGCAGATCAGCCAGCCTAGCACCACGCAGAAGGCGCGGAAGGGCAAGGAGGTTCCTCAATGAAGGAACACTCATTTTGTGCCTGTACGCCTTGGGCGTTCCGTCGCTGACAATGTGATGGCCAAGCGCGCCCCTTCCAGACTCTATGCGTCTATATGCTTCGCCTGGAGAACCTTTGGCGACAGTCGGCAGCTTTGTCCTGACGCTTCCTTCTCTGGGCATCTTCCTAATGCACTGTCTGATTATCTTCAAACTCTGTCGAACGTCCTGGATCGGAAGTATGCTCCTTGCAAAAGAATCTCCTGATTCTGCTGTATGTACCTCAAAATCCAAGTCACCATAGATTTCATAAGGTTCATTCTTTCGGACATCGTATCCTACTCCGCTTGCTCGTAGTACGGACCCTGTGGCTCCCAGGTTGATAGCTTCCTGCCTGCTCAGGACACCTACTCCTTCGCTTCTTTGTCTGAAAAGAGGATTGTCAAAGTATATCCTGTCATATTCTGGTAACCTCTTTTCAAAATAATCCAGATACTTGAGTGTCTTATCGGCAAAGACCTCTGGCACGTCGTTCCTTACGCCTCCTGGAACAAACCAGGCATGAGTTATTCTGTTACCAGAGGCCATGTCTGCAAGATCTACGAATAGTTCTCTATCAGCAGTTGGCCACATGAACATAGTCGAATGCCCGGTAAAAATGCCAAAAATCGCGAGCCAGTAAAGGGTATAATGTATGCGATCAATTTCTGCCATTGTGGCACGTAGATATTTCGCTCTTTCCGGCACCTCTATTCCAAGAAGCTCCTCAACTGCCAGACAGTATGAATATAATATGTTGCTAGAGTCGTGTATCACCGGCCGCTCAATGTGTGGGACATTCTGTACGAACGTACGGTACTCTGACATCTTCTCCTCTCCTCTATGGACATAGCCTACGTCTGGATCCGCATGGATTATGGTGTCACCATCGAGCACAATAATTATCCTCATGTGGCCTGCGCCGGGATGTTGAGGTCCAATACTCAACGTCATGTATTTGTTTTCGCTATCTCTCTTGATAATTTCCTCAACGCTCAACCCCGGCGCGATTTGCGAAAGGATGGATGATGGGATACCCGCGGGGACGTCAGAGGAAGCCACATGGTTGTATCGCAAAAATGAACTAAAAGAGTTCACTTCCGCATTGACATTACTCTAAGACTTCACATAGTCGGTGTCAGCTACATGCTGCCACAGAAGGAGGAGTTGATCAACGGCGCTTACTCTTTTTACTCCTGACTTTATTGGTTTCTGTCAAATTTTCAGTATCTGCATCCTCGCGTATCTTTCTCCTTTTTGGCTGTCCTTCCATATACGCGTGTTCAGGGTTCTCGTCAAGAGATTTGTCGTACTCGAATCCTTGGTTTTGAAACTTCGCTTTTTTCAAATTGTTCCTGATCCTGCAACTCGTCGTTCTCTTCCCTTATTTCCTGAATTCGTGCGTCATCTGAAGCCATTTTCATTTACATGCCCACGAGATATTACTAAAGCGGCTTGTTTTTGCAGCGTGCAAGTTTCTACATAGCTGTTTGCTGTGCACGAAACAAACTATATCCTCATTTGAGAACATCTAGTTAAATATCAAGAATACTTATCATAGTACAATTTGGTAGAATTAAGATGCCACAACTGTAAAAGAGTATGGCAGTATGAAGGCCATGCTAAATTCTATACCCATTGTCCACAATGCGCTGCGACTATCAGACTGGCCAAGCCGAGGAACTACGGCAAGAATAATCCGCGGATATAAAGTTTAACCAAGGCACCGCTCACCATTGTGGGCATCCAGCAAGTCTTTAATTTTATTAACTCTAATACTAGCATGCCGGGTAAAAAATAGCGGCGTTAGAGGGTCGGGATCTGATGAGCTTGATCGAGTCTGGACGACCGAAGTTCATTTGAGATGCCTGACCCCGTCTGTATAATTCTATGAAGTATCTCAAAAGAATTGGACTTGGTACCCATTAATAGTATAAAATTGAGAAATCATCGTGCATGAAAGAAAAGGTAAGAAACACTTGCGACCCATTATCGTCATCACTACTGTTGCAGTAGCAAGCATTTTACTCGCATTTTACGCCCTCGGCCTCATCGATGTCTCGCCCCCGGACGATTCGATAGGTGGACCAACTGAAAATGGCATCACTCCGTCTAGAATAACTCTGATTCACAATGGAAATGAGTACGACGGTGAATTGCTTGGATATGTTTTCGATAGAACACAAACGATCTCCGAGCTTCCAAGCCTAAACATTGCAAATATAACCTCGATTTCGACTCAGAATATAATAGAAGTAGATAGAGACGAGACGATAGAGTTTGTAGTGGAGAATAAACCAAGTCCACAGGCGCAAATGGGTTCTCTATCGTCTACTGTTTATACTACCCAAGGTGAGCCAGTCACAGTGCTTGACGCAACAAATAGCCTTGGAACGAATACATATGCTGTAACAATGCTCGAACAAGATGAACAGTATGTCATCATCTCAATAGTCACGTGGCTTCCTCAGGAAGATAGTATTGAAATTTCTGGTTATGCCATGTATGGATACAGAATTGAAGTAATTGAGATAACGTAACATAACATAATATGCAAGTTGACAAATAACATCGAGCGCAATCTGCCTGCTTCAATGGTGGATTGGTGAGGGCCGCCCTTACCAAAGGTTCTCCAGCGTTAAAACGGCAGATCTGTTTACTATTTACTACATCGTAGTGGATTGTATACCCACCTCTTATTAGAAATGGAAGCAATGTAATACCCATAGCCTAGGTACAGGATCTGCCATCCAAGTCTACAGATGTTTGCGCAGCATGGTGGCCATCCTTTGGTTTTCAAAAGATGTGAAGTAATAATATGAAAAAGGAAATAAAAACTAAACACGATCAAACTCGTCAGAATTTGGAAATGGAATCAGCCAAACAATACGATCAGCTGATCCAAATCGCTGAAAAGACCTGTGCTGATGAAGGCATTGCTTTGGATTCTCTGATATCTCAGAAAAAAAGAGCTCTGACATGTTATTGGTGTTCGACTTGTAAGAAGACTCATCCTTTAACTGATATATCTCTGAAGAGGAGAAGAAAAGTGTGTCGCATGTGTAATAGCAGTGTAAAACTCTATTCTAGTAGCAACAAGTTCGGCAAAATCCGACGGAGGATTTTCAATAGATACCTTGATTTCCAGTCTAGCGATAATGTACCTCTTCTCTCTATATCGCCCAATTAGATGACTCAAGCCAGAGGCATGTGTTGTATTTGCATCCAGTGGGACATAGGTGAAGGCGTATGTGCATTCAACTTCTTCTTCTTCAAGATATTATGAGCAGAGCAATTTCCTATATCGCTAATGCCAATACATCAATATACTGCACGTGCATCTAGGACGTGTCAAGCACATTTGATTTTGATGCTGTTGTTGCTGTACTGGGAATAGTTGCTGCGGTACTGATAATGTCAAGCTTTATCCCCCAGATCAAAAGGAGTCTGACCACGCGTTCCGTCGAAGACATATCTGTTTATCTTATTGTGCTTCTCGTATGTGGCTTTTCTCTGTGGACGGCCTATGGTGTATTCCGAAACGACTGGATAATAACCGGGGCCAATACAGTGAATGCCTCACTCAACATATTTCTACTCTTTCTCAAGTTCAAGTACCGCAAAAAATGACAAGACAATGCTGTACAGATATTCAACAACTAGTATCAGGTTCCCGATACACTTCGTATGATGGAGACGCTCATAGAAGTGTGGTGCAGAGGGTAGAGCTTTGTACAAGAGAGCCTCGACTACCGATGGCTAATCGCTGTTGAAGGGGAGAGTACCATCAGCGTCAGGTCAAGTTATTGCAATAGGAAATCAAGCCACCTGTCTGATTATGGTCAAGTATCCGCCAGATTCGCCGCCGGCAACACATTTTATACTGGTCTTTCGCGTATAATCATGAAATAAAATGCAAGGACAGAATGAAAGTAGAATAGATCATTCTTTGCTTTCTGATTTTGAGAAAGAGATATGGGCCAATGTACCACACCTTGATAATACTGGGGGCAAGGTGAGCAATGCAACTCCTCTAATTGACATTACTGCGCATGTGAAGGAATGCGCTAAAAGCGTGTTTGGCCTAGACCTTGCAGATACACCTCTGCAGGTTTTTGGCAAGTTTGATTCGAACCTGCTGGCAGGCTCTATAAAGGTGCGACCTGCCGTGAACATAATTCATGATGCAATAGCTACTGGTATGCTCAGGCGTGGACAGACAATTTTCGAAGCCACTTCTGGCAACTTTGGGATTGCTCTGGGACATATGACCCGGCTTGGTTTGGATGTTGTTGCTCTAGTTTCAAGAAAACTCCAGGAAGGTGTGTTTGACGAACTTAGAAATGAAAAAACCCGGATCATCAACCTGGACATGGATATCTGCCCTGCCCCTGGCATGAAGGGCAACGCAAACCTCATGGCTGCCAAAGCAACCGCCTCAAACGTCCGTGCCCAGCTTGCTGAATTGGGCTTCGATCCCAAAGTTTTTGACGAGTCTCGCTCAGAGGTTGAAGCAGTCTTGGCCGATCAGGATATAATAAATTTGGCAAAGTTGCTGGCAAAGATGTATGGTTGTTTTTGCCCTGAACAATATGACAACGAGCTAAATGTACAGGCACACAGATCCGTAACAGCCCCTGAACTAGACCAACAGTTACGCGAACAAGGGCTCTCGCTATCCGAATTCAAGGTCGTATGCACATTTGGAACTGGTGGCACCTCCGGCGGCCTGAGCAGATACATGATGGAAAAGTACAGCAAAAAGCCGGTGCACGTTGTCTTTCCGCAGTCAGATCAGGATGTCGCAGGGATAAGGACCAAGGCCAAGGCATCAGGATTAAAGTTCTATGAGCCTGAGCTTTATTCCGGACAGCATGAAGTTGATTTTGGACAGGCAAAGCGCCTGCTAAAGTTCTTCGTAGACAAGGGACATGATATGGGTGAAAGCAGCGCCCTTGCACTTTATGCTGTGATCCAGATGGCCAATTTTGGCGGTGGAGATAAGTTTGTCGTCATGGTTGCAGATGGAATAGACAAGTACAAGAAGAGCCTTGCAGCGGTGGAGGAGCCTAGGAGCTTGAAGGTAGCACTACAGGAAGCCTCTTCTAATATTAGGAATTATGACCGGGTTGTCTGGATACATACGATGTATATGCCACGCAAGGAGGGGATAGAGCTAATAGCTAAGTCCCTAGGCGTCGACGAAAGCAAGGTTTTCGTGCCGAAAGCCCGCGATGTGGAGCAGTTCTTGATGACTCGGCAGCTGCCAAAGGAGCTGGAAGACGCCTTGGGAGGTTCTGGATCAAAGCCGCTACTTGTATGCATGATGGGAAACACTTCACTAAGAGTCGCAGAAGGGCTATCACAAAAGGGCATAGTGGCTCAAAGCCTGAACGGCGGAATACAGACACTTTCTGAGGAAAAGGGGAAGCAAATACCCGAACTTGTACAAATGGCCTCCGAATAGCTTGAGCCTATCCTCAGGTATGCGTCCATATTTTATGATCTGCAGTAGTAGCTTCTACTGCAGGATCCAATATTTGTGCGAAGCTGTTTAATATTTTGTATAAGGTAATTGCATATGACAGATGAAAGATCTGTTGAAATAATGGACATTTTGGATACTCCTGATGTTGCGGTATGGGCAAAAGGCATCCGAAAAAAGGCTACTTCTCCTTCGGATAAAGTCAAGGAGCCATCAAAAGTTTCCTCTGTAATGCTCTATTTCAGAGATAATGATAGAGAACTGATGGTTGATCCTGCTAACAAGAAAGACGTGGCGCGCGCTGTCAATCGTGCTTCCTTAACGGATGAGTCTGAACATGGCAGAAAGAACTAAAACAATAAAATTTCATGGCCAAGAGGTCCAAAATGTAGTAGTGAAATATGTGCAAAGAGAGATAGGAAAGCAAGACGCGCCAAACCTAACAGAGTTTGACGCTGAAAAGAACCCTGAAATTTGTCAGACAATCAACATACAGGTAGTTTCCGAATTTGTAACCATTACGTTCTACAAGAATGAGAAAGTTAATTCAATTATTAGACGAGAATTGATCCCTACACACAAAGTAGAGCGTAT
>CAZPIL010000069.1:0-7265 GCA_964586705.1 uncultured Nitrososphaera sp.
AAGAAGGTGCAACAAGTCTCTTTGCAGGGCTCAAATCCCCTATGAAGGTATTTCAATGGCACGGCGACACCTACAAGCTTCCAAAGGAAGCGTCAGTGCTTGCATACAGCGACCTTTATCCCCAAGCTTTCAGGGTAGGTAGTGCATACGGGATACAGTTTCATCTTGAAGTTGACAAACATATGATAGAGTCATGGAGTCAAGAGTACGACGCAGATGTAATGGCAGAAAAGATTGACAGAAGTGATTTAATGCCAAAGGTAGGCGAAATTGAAAAGCTTACTGAAAGGTGCCAGTTAGTATATGAAAACTTTCGAAGGGTAAATCATCTTTAGCATCTACCAGTCCGGATCACGTTAGCTCCTATCGAAGGAGCCAGCTGTCAATATTATGATATTCGCAAATTTTGATAGTCTCTTTCACAAATCACAACTGATTCTTTTAATCAAGTTTTACAGGTTGTGAGGTAACTATAAAAGAAGCTTGAGGGGTTTTTTCCAAGAATATACATGGCCAATCAAAAGGTTCAAAACATATTTGACGGTGTTTTCTCAACCAAAGAAAAAGTAATCACAGAAGAGTTGGCTAAACAGGTCTTGATTGAATATGGCGTCAAGGTGCCGCCTTATGCGCTTGTGACAAGCGAAGCCGACGCGGAGACCAAGTCAAAACAGATAGGCTTTCCGTTAGTCGCAAAAATAGTCTCTCCCCAGATCCTGCACAAGACCGACGTGAAGGGTGTAAAGATAGGGCTACAAAACGAGACTCAAGCCAAAGAAGCATTTGCAGATATGTACAATAGGCTTTCCAAGCAATACAACGTCAAAGGAGTTCTTTTGGAAAAGATGGTGCCACAGGGCGCCGAGCTTATCATAGGTCTGCAGAATGATTCACAATTTGGCCCAATAATCATGGCAGGCATTGGCGGCATATACACAGAGGTATTCAAAGACGTCGCGTTCAGAGTTCTCCCTATAACAAAAGAAGACGCACTTTCCATGATAGAAGAGTTGAAAGGCAAAAAGATACTCGAGGGCTTTCGCGGATCTGCCCCAATTGACAAGGACATGATAGCAGAAGCGCTTGTCAATATAGGCAATCTAGGAACCGAGATGGCCGCTTTTTATGAGAGCATCGACTTTAATCCAGCAATATTCTATCCTAATGACTATTATATTGTAGACGCCAAGATAATACTGCGCCAGCAGCCCAACCCAGATGTTATTTCGAAAGTGCAGCCGGATTCATCATTCATGGATCTTTTCTTCAATGCCAAGTCAATAGCACTCATCGGTGCATCGCCTGAAGCCGGCAAGGTTGGAAACTCGGTACTCGAAAGCCTAGTCAAGCACGACTACAAAGGCACAGTCTACCCAGTGAATGCAAAAGGATACCCAGAGATAATGGATATCAAGGCGTACAAGAGCCTTGATGAGATTGCCGACCCAGTAGAGCTTGTCGTCGTCACTGTAGACTTGAAGTTTGTACCAGACTTGCTAAAGTCGGCTGCAAAGAAGAACATCCATAACTTTGTCATCATCTCCGGTGGAGGGAAGGAGCTTGGTGGAGAGCGTGCCGACATAGAGGCTGAAATAAGGCGCCTATCTGCAGAGCTTAAGATAAGAATAATTGGTCCTAACTGCATTGGAATGTTTAATGGTGCCAATAGGCTCGACTGTGCGTTCCAAGGCCATTCAAGGATGCTCAGGCCAAAGAATGGCAGCGTTGCATTCTTGTCACAGTCGGGCACAGTAGGAATCGCGTTTATGGAAAGCGCTGACACATTCGGTATGTCCAAAATGATATCATATGGCAATAGATCCGATGTTGATGAGGCAGACATGATATGGTATTTATCAGAAGATCCCAATACCAAGGTGATAGGTCTCTATGTAGAAGGTCTGGGAGATGGACGAAAATTCATGAATACCGCAAGAAAAGTCATCAAGGAGCGCAAGAATCCAATAGTTGTATTCAAGAATGGCAGGTCGGCGAGGGGTGCCAAGCAGGCTGCCTCTCACACAGGTTCGTTAGGCGGCTCGTTTGGGGTTGTCAAGGGAGCGATGGAACAGGCAGGAATTATCTCTGTCGATAGCTATGAAGAGCTGACGGCAGCTCTAAAGGCGCTCAACTGGCAGCCTACCCCCAAGGGCAACAGAGTGGCTCTTGTCACAAATGGTGCCGGCCCAATCATAGCAGCCATTGACAACTTTGAACGACTTGGCCTCCAAGTGGCCGAGTTATCAGAACAGACAAAGAAGGCTTTCAAGGAGCACTATCCTGCTACGTATGTCATAGGCAATCCATGTGACATCACAGGCTCTGCAAATGCTGACGACTACAGGTTTGCCATACAGTCATTCATGGATGATCCCAACATAGACATCATAATGCCATGGTTTGTCTTCCAAGACGATCCACTTGAAGAGACCATAGTTGATGTGCTAGCATCATTCCAGAAGCAGGGTAAAAAACCTGTGCTCATCGGCGCAATGGGAGGTCCCTTTACAAAAGACATCTCAAAGCGCATCGAGGCAGCAAATGTGCCGGTCTACCACTCTGTCATAGAGTGGGTGACTGCGGCAGGTGCTCTTGCCAAGTGGGCCAAAGTGTCAGGCCAAGCAAAGTAAGGCACACGCGGCTAGTGCCGCCTACGCATTTTTATTATCACGAAGTATGTGTTCAGCATACATCGACTGCCGGATAATCCTAGCCATCTCTACTGCGCCTCTAGTCGTCCTGATCAGGTCTTCCTTCAAGGAGCTCTCTTGTTGCAAATTTCTCTGCATGCCACCAAAGTTATTTTGCGTATCTTCTGCATACCATCCACGCGACCAGCCAGTAAAGGGATATTTTCCGAATACAAAACCAGTCTGTGACCAAAACGACATCATTTCACCGGCTACATGCTGGACATTGTCTTGGCCGCCAGTTATGATAAACGCGGCGACCTTGTCTCTAATGAGGTGGATGTTACGGGCGGGAGCTTGGTTCTGGACACTATTTAGCCGCTGCACCATCTTGTAATATAGAGAACTTGCGCTTCCCCAGCGGACAGGAGTGGAAACCAAGACGACATCGGCCCACAACACCATATGTCGGTAGATCTCCATCATCTGATCTTCCTCGTCTATTTCCGATATCGAGCATGGAAAAATACAGGCTCGTGAATCGGTAGAATAATAGCCTTGACAGTGTTTGAAGTTCAAGTCGCGCAGCTTTATCATTACTGTCTGCACTCCCAGATTTTCCTTCGCGTAATCGAGTGCAAAGCTAAGGGCCTGCTCAGAAGTACTCTTTCGGTTGACCCTCTCGGTAACATTGGTCGTAGATATTCCCAAGACGTGTAGCGAGTCGGCTCCAGGACGGATTCCTTTGTCCAATTGGGAGAGGTACTGTTTTACATCATCTTCAAGCTCTGTATATTTTTTATGTGGTATGAACATCCGCTCTCCTTGCCTTGAAGGAATTGTGTTTACATATATCCAGCCATTTACTATCCGGGTCTCATAGGATGCAACGCTGTCGCCCCCTTCATGAGGAGACTTGCCGTCTATAACTGAATACTGCCACCCATGCCAAGGACATGTTACAATTTTTCCATCAAGCATACCGTCTGACAGCGGGCCGCCTTTGTGAATACAGATATTTGAGATCGCGTAGATCCTGCCTGCCAAATTAAAGAGGGCGATCTCTATTCTGTCGCCCTTGTGGTTCCTTGCAGAAAAGGCCCTTGACTGGCCATCGCGGATGTCATTTGTTGCACATACACGTATGAAATTACCGTTCATTATTTTTCCCCTTTTTTCTGCAGCGGTAGGGCTTTTATCAGCCAGTTCCGTGTTTGGCCTTTCCCTACCGCGTGACTGCAGCCAGGTGAACGGAACCGAAACCCTGGCTGCACTTGCAGAAGGTTCGATATTAATAATATCCAAGCATACCATAAAAAACTTGAGGAATCTTTTTACTTTAAATTAGCATATTCCCAAGTTGCAACATTGTCAAAGACAGCGTTGGAGACTAGGCGTGCGTTTGGCATACTCTTTATCGGAGTTGCCGCTGCGGTATTTGCAGGAGCAAGCCTGTCGCAACTTGCATCACTCGAGGATGTTCCAATGTATTATTATGTAGCGATATGGTTGGGTAGCTTCGGCGTGACATTTGGGGCATCATGGCCCCAGTTCAAAAAAGCGCTTCCGGCAATAGGTAACCGAATGAAGAATAGCATCAGGTGGTCGCAGAACGCAAAAGTACTCAATGCCCTCTGCTGGGCCGGCCCGTTCGCGAGCATCGCTGCATTTCCGGCATTATATCAGTATCTTATACTGCTCGGAATAGGACTTGGCAATATGGCAACATACTCTATGATGAAAAGGTATAACGGATTGGATAATCGAGAACAGCTTCTAGTTGCTGCTATCTCGCTGATAGCACTGCCAGTTGCACTGGTTATAGATACATCAGTCTTTGCAGAGCAGCAGGACATTGCCGTTATGCTTTCAAGAATGCTAATTGCACTTGCCTACGGCGCAGGCGGCGCTTTTGCCCTTTTGGCAAAAGGATAATTACATTCTAGAGCCGTGTAAGAAATAATTAGAAATGATGAAACCACATCATTACGGAAATGATTACTCCGAGTATACGAAAAGCAAAATGCATCACAACCTCTGTCTAGAAGCTGATGTCTGCTGTTAATTATCATCTACAGCCCACGTCATCACAAGAGATCCTTGTCAGAAATATATTTCAGATGCTTACAGCACCATGACAATTCTTGCTGCGGTATGCAATGTACAAGAGGACAAGAATATTGGCGGGCCCGGTGGGCTTCGATCCCACGACTTCCGGCTGTCTTCAACAGAATTTAGAAGGCAGGCGCTCTATCCATGCTGAGCTACGAGCCCGCAGCCAGTGCTGGCATGAAGTGGCGGGACAATTCCTTTATAAAATGTTTTTTAGATCCTAAATAGTCGCCAGGATAGATCCACCCTTACGAATGTTTCAGTCATTCTGCAATTGTAGAAGATATGATTTTTACAGCTTATAATATAATTTTTACAGAATAAACTATAATATAATACACTTTTTCTATAGAGAAACTATAATAGTTTGCCAGTGGACTCATAGGTTAGTCAATAATAGAAGGAATCTGCTATGCAAGATAACACTAACAACCCGCCAGCAGGCATGCCATCGGATCAAGCTAGCAAGATGCTTGACACTTGGATAGAGGTATTGAAGCTTCCTACCATAGGGCCAATGTATGCCTTTTCAAGGGATTTTGCGTCTTATGTGGATGAGTTTGCAAAATTAGGTAAGATAATGGTAGACATGAAGGGACATCTTGACGCATATTGGGGTCTAGTCAATACGGCATACGTCAAGGCTGTGAAAGATACAGTAGAAAGATCACCAAGACAATTTGCTACTAAGGAAGATATTGACAACTACAGAAAGGCAATGATAGAGTCCTTTGAAGACGCATTCACAGGTCTTTTCGCATCACCTGAATTCTCAACAGTGTATGGCAAAGTGTTTAGCAGCCAGATGGATATGACGAAGGCAATACAGGTCATCACAGAGAAGAACTTCAAGACACTCAACTTGCCAACCAGAAGCGAGGTTGATGAGATACTTAAGGACGTACATGATCTGAAAAGGGCGGTAAGGGATCTGAAGAAAGGCATGGAGGCGCTAAAGGATGACACAGCAAGAGCTTAAGCCAGAAAAAACAGAGCAGTCCGTCGCTTCAGTTGAAGACAAAAAGAAGCCTGTCGAGGAATTGGCGCGCGAGCTTGAAGAAAACTATCGGAGGTTGGAAAAGACCCGCTCCGTACTGCATACCGCAGGCAGGGTCGAAGTAGGACAAACACCTTATGAGGTGTTAGCAGAGACCCGGACTTATAGGCTGTTACACTACCAGCCACTCGTGGGCAAGACTGCTCGTACACCAATCCTTACAGTCTATGCTCTAATAAACAAGTCATATGTGCTTGACCTGCAACCGGACAAGAGTTGGATACGGAGTCTGCTCGAGCAGGGCTTAGATGTCTACCTAATAGACTGGAAAGATCCAGCAAGTGCAGACAAGTACGTTTCATTTGATGACTATGTCAATTCATACATTGACGACTGTGTCGAAATCGTGCTCAAGAAGAATAAAGTAGACAGACTGACGCTGCATGGTTACTGCATGGGAGCAAGTATGTCTGTCATGTATACCGCTTTGTATCAAGAAAAGGTGCGCAACCTTGCCGTAATTGCGCCCGTTATCGACACGGAGCGCGACTCGACGGTAATAGGCAATATGGCCAAGAACATGGATGTAGCAAAAATGCGTGATACGATAGGTAACTTGCCTTCCGAACAGCTGTATGCATGCTATGCCGCGCTCAAGCCGTTCAAACAAGGGGTCGCAAAATACTTCAACCTTGTCCAGAACATTGACAATGAATCATTTGTGGGCAACTTTCTGCGCATTGAGAAATGGTTGTATGATACGCCGCAAATAGCAGGCGAGACCTTCAGACAGTGGATATCAGACATCTATCAGAAGAATCTCCTCGGGAAAAATGAATTTATTCTGGGCGATGTTGCTATTGATGTGTCAAAAATAACAGTACCTTTGCTTAACCTAGTGGCTGATGAGGACCATTTGGTGTCGCCAGAGTGCAGTACCCCTCTCAATGACATGGTTTCAAGCCAGGACAAGCGGCTGATGAGGTTTCACACTGGCCACGTCGGCCTCATAGCAAGCTCATACTCGCAGAATAATGTCTTGCCCAAAGTAGGTCAATGGCTCAAGATGCGATCTGACTGACAACCTATTTTTATATCATAACTGCTTAATGTAAACACTGCATTATGCAGTCTGAAAAGAGACAAGGTGTGTGCCAATTTTGCGGCGAGCAATTTGATAGTGACGAGATGCTTGCAATGCATGTACAACATGAGCATCTAGATAAGAATGACGAAGATTAGATAACCAATTTTTCCAGCTCAGGTATTATTCCATTCAGGATTATCGGTTCGTGATCTACGTCAACATCAAAGGAAACCATAAGGATATGTGTGATTTTTGAAGAATTGCGGAGTGGTATCGTGACCCTCTTGACTTTCCTATACATTGAAAAAGAATAGATCGTATCGCCGAGCTTTTGCTCAAGCGTAGCCCGTGTGCCCATCCGGATGAAAGATTGTAGGACAGAAATTTCAGACTCACTTGGCGTCAGCAGAGGACTTATACCTTTTCTATAGGCGTGCCC
>CAZPIL010000070.1:0-7219 GCA_964586705.1 uncultured Nitrososphaera sp.
GCGATTGACTCAGAAATTGTTGTTCCGACGATCACTTACATGGGACGCAAGCTAAGGCATCCGTTCAGGATATATGCCAATGATAAAAGCTCGCTATACGCCATGGTCTGTGAAGCTCCCATAATGCCGGAGGGAGTCCATAGCATTATGGACGTTATAGTCAAATGGACCATAGAAAATGGCATTGGAGAAGTCATAACCCTTGACGGAATACCAGTAAAAGGGTTTCCAAGCAAAGATAGGAAGTCAACTGTGCTAACAAGTTATGGAGACAAAGGCGAAAATGGCATGTCAAATGCCGCACTCATGACAGGCTTGTCTGCAGGCTTGCTGTCTGCGTGTCTTTCAAAAGATGTCGCTTGTACTGCCGTGATGGTGCCAGCGATTGTCGGTGTGCCTGACCCGGAGGGTGCCGCATTGTTGCTAGAAACCATCAGCAGTATGCCCAATGTTCCTCTCGAAATAGATACAGATCCACTCATCAAGCAAGGCAGGGAGATAAAGCGGCGGCTTGGCGAGGACATTGAGAAGATGAAAAACATTCAAGATGAGCAGGACAAAACAGCCCCGTACTTGAGCAGATCCCAGATTTATGGTTGAGTCTAGCAGACTCCGGCGAGCAATGGCTTTCCGGACAAGCTCACACTCCCTTTTCCGGTAAACACGGTATCATCATAAGTCAAGCTTCTACTTCATCTTAGCGATCTTGCTTTGAAGCTTTGTAGGTGTAAGTTACTTTTCTACGCCACAAGGGTAGGCAGGATAGAAAACTCTATAGCGGCTTTGCAAACGACAGCTGGTAGCCGTCCGGATCCCGAACATGGAAGAATCTCTCACCCCAGGGGGCATCCTTAGGCTCGTTCTCAAGAACAGCCGCGGCTGAAAGAAAGTCGTCGTTATTTATGTGCCGGTAGAGACCATCTACGTCATCAACGTGGAATATCACCCTACCAAAGTCACATGTTCCTGTTTCTCTGGTCAGCTCAAGATTCAAGTACGCTTTGGTTCCCGGGCCGGCTTCAAAGCTGGAAAAAGAATCTTTGGGTCCCCCATGAATCAGAATAAAGCCAGGAATCCGTGAATAAAATTCGCACGACTTGGCCATATCTTTAACACGTATGGTGATTGCAGAGACCCGGTAAATACTCATGTGATGAATTAGCAGAATAAAGTAATAAATGCCGTCGTAAGGCAAAGGAAGAGAGGCCATATTTCGCTCAGAAATATCCTTTAGAGAGAAGCACACCCAAGGTTCTTCAGGTCATGTCCTTCTCATTCATGCTGCATAATCCCTATCACAGGTTTTACTACGGCTCCTAATGTACAACATTTGAAAAGTTTGAGTCAAGCAGACCTGTAAAAAATTAATGACACAAGTATACCAGAGATACCCTCGACCGACATATCTGTCGCGGCGCCTTTTGCATTCACATTTATCACTACGTCACTGTTGATACTTGGTCTAGTTTTTCCGAGGGTATTAGGAGACTGCAAACATCACTTTTTAACGTTATAGGATATTGTAGGTCACCAAAAAAGCATATCTTTTTGAAATGCGTATCTCATACATTGAATCAGTACGACAATTTCAGGACGGCAGACATAGTTGTAGAGGCCCTACAGGACTGGGGTGTAGATACTGTTTTCGGAATCCCAGGTGACGGCATAAATGGCATAATAGAGGCACTCAGGTCAAGAAAGGACAAGATAAAGTTCATCTTAACAAGACACGAGGAATCGGCTGCATTTATGGCATGCGCTTATTCAAAATACACTGGCAGGCTAGGGGTCTGCATTGCAACGTCTGGCCCCGGCGCGATCCACCTCCTGAATGGACTCTATGATGCAAAGATGGATAGTACGCCGGTGCTTGCAATTACTGGAAGTACATATTCAGATCTGATGGATTCTGACTACCAACAAGATGTGAACCTAGTAAGGCTCTTTTCAGATGTTTCAGTTTATAACACAATGATAAACAAACCCGAGCACGCCGAAATGGCTCTTGACATAGCCTGCCGCAGCGCGTTATCAAAGAGAGGAGTCAGCCACATCACTATACCTATTGACGTACAGGAAACTAGGCTTTCTGGACAATACTCGCGGCACAAAGTAGGAGGACACACTTCAGACGTGTTTACCAAAGGCACAATACCTGATAGAAAGCTTTTGCAAAAGGCAGCCGATCTGCTCAATGCAGGCGAAAAAGTCGTGATTCTTGTCGGTCAAGGCGCGCTTGACGCGGGCGACGAAGTAATTGCCGCGGCAGAAAAGCTGCAGGCACCAGTAATCAAGGCTTTGCTTGGAAAGGCTGTCATCTCTGACTACCATGCGCACTGCCTCGGAGGCATAGGAATGCTAGGTACTGCTCCATCCACCGATGCCATGACAGAGGCAGATACGCTCCTCATGGTTGGAACATCATTTCCTTATATTGAATATTTGCCCGAGCCGGGACAGGCGAAAGGAGTCCAGATAGACATCAAACCAGAGAAAATAGGTATACGCTATCCCATCGAGGTGGGGCTGGTCGGTAATGCTAAATCAACGCTTGCAGAGCTGCTGCCCCTGCTGCATCGACGCACGGATGAGAAAGCGCAATTCCTCAGATCAAAGCAGAGAGCCATGGATGACTGGCGAAAGCTCTTGCACGAGCGCAGCACACGCGCAGACAAACCAATAAAGCCGCAGGCAATAGCCGCTGCCTTGTCAGATGTACTTGAAAATGACGCCATAGTGTCAGTAGATTCGGGTACCAATACCATTTGGGCTGCACAATATATCATGACAAAAAAGGACATGAAGTTCTCGCTCTCAGGGACGCTTGCTAGTATGGGCTGTGGCCTGCCTTATGCTATCGCTGCACAAGTTGCATACCCAGACAGGCAATGCGTAGCTTTTGTGGGCGACGGAGGGTTCGCGATGCTCATGGGCGAATTTGCGACCGCGGTGCAGTACAGGCTTCCGATCAAGGTTATAATAATAAAGAATGATACGCTTGGCATGATAAGGTGGGAGCAGATGGCGTTTCTGGGAAACCCTGAATATGCTGTCGAGTTTTCGCCAATAGACTTTGTCAAGTTTGCTGAAGCCTGTGGTGCTCAGGGATACTCTGTAGAAGATCCAGGGGAAGTCAAGGATGTCATGGACAAGGCAATGTCTGAGAAGGGGCCGGTCATAGTTGAAGCGCATGTGGATCCATTTGAGCCTCCTATGCCGCCAAAGGTCGAGATGGATTTTGTGCGCAATATGGCAGAAGCGATGACAAAGGGCCAACCAAATTCCGGCAGGATAGGCCTGACGCTTTTCAGAAACAAGATACATGAGGCGTTGAAAAATGTCCATTCACACGAAAGTGCATAGCAAATTACCCTGTCCCTGCCGTAGCAGGTATTCGTCTTTAGGCCACCCAATCCTGCGAATAATCTCGCGGGTAGTACTATCAGGATGAACTAGGTTTCACGAACAAATTTCAATATAATAAATATACTACTATCATGGGATCGCTAATGACTTTATACGATAGCTGCTCAATAGTTTCATGTTTGAAAAGGTTCTTGTTGCAGTAGACGGCTCAGAGCATTCTAACTTGGCATTTGAAGCAGCCTGTGATCTGGCTAAAAAGTATGGCTCCCAAATTCTGGTCCTTCACATAGTACCGGGCTCAACCGGGACCGGCACCATAGTCTCAAGTGATGCCCATGAAACATTCAATGAGGAGGGAAGACGCATGATTGCAGGCTACGAAGAAAGGCTCGGACAGAAAAATATATCGAATTCAAAAACGATCCTTCATCAAGGAGACGCCGCCCAGAAGATCATCGACGTTGCACACAGTGAAGCCTGCAGCCTGATCGTCTTGGGTAGCAGAGGGAGAAGCGGGTTTAAGGAATTGTTTATGGGCAGTGTAGGCCGCAAAGTATCAAGTGATGCAAACTGCCCCGTTCTGATCATGAGGTAGTGATCAGGGTATTATGCTCAAAAGTGATTCACACAAAGAAAGGTGAGACATTAGGGACTGCAACAATTGATTTCCATCCTGGCCAATATGTGTGGAGGGTAATCCTACACCATCATATCTTATGAATCCTAATGAAACTTCAGGTCTAAAGTAAAAACGCGAGGTAGGGCATGTCAGGGCTTGCTTGCCACCAACTCTTATGTATGATAAATGTGAATAAGTATTGATTGAAATGCCAGGACCAAATATAGATAAATGGGAAAAAGTCCTGAACAAGGGCGTTAGAACCAGAGAAGGAGATACAGTCGGAGTTGTACAGCGTGAAGAAGGAGATTTCATAGTAATAGCGACGTCAGGATTGACGAATATGTATAGGGTACCAAAGGAAAAGATAGAGACGTTCAGCGGTTCGGAACTTGTATTATCCATGAATGTTAATGATCTCAGCCCTTACAAAGAAAGCCCCAAGTAGACTCCATCTTTTTCCAGCATTTCACGGCTCCTTAGTTAGAGTAAGTTTCTCATCGCACCCAGGGCCATTATCAAGAATAGAAATTTGCAAGTATCTAAAAATATGAAGATTGGTAGTGAAGAATAATTTTTCCGGCTGCTCTTAAATATAATTTTGCAGAATAACACATGATGCCGGCTAGAAGCTTATGGAAAGGCAGTATATCTTTTGGCCTGGTAAATATCCCCGTGAAACTTTATCCAGCCACAGAAGAAAAGGAATTTTCGTTCAATCAATTGTGTTCCAATGGACACAGAATACAATACAAACGTTGGTGCCCGGTAGAAGACAGAGAAGTCCCTTGGGAAGAGATACAAAAAGGGTACGAAATCTCGAAAGATCGTTACGTCTTGCTCGAAAAGGAGGATTTTGAGAGTATCAAGATAAAAACTACGAAGACCATCGATATCAAGGAGTTTATTGATGCGTCCGATCTGGATCCGATATTCATTGAAAAGAGCTACTATGTGAGTCCAGACTCAAAGACTGTCGACAAGGCATACCTACTATTTGTGAATGTACTTAACAAGACAAAAAAGATAGCCATAGGCAAGGTTGTTTTAAGAGACAGAGAACATTTGATCGCGTTGAGGGCATATCAGAGAGGAATAGTAATGCACGATCTGCATTATTTGGGAGAAATCAGGCCTATGGAGGAAGTGAAAGCGATGGAAGCAGGCAAAACAAAGGTCCATGAACAAGAAATCTCTCTGGGAGAGACTTTGGTAGAGAACTTGGCATCGGATAAGTTTGATCCAAACAGATACTCTGATGCTTATACGTCTCAACTAGAGGAACTCATTAATGCAAAGACGCAGGGAAAAACACATGTAGTAAAGGAACCAGAAGTCGAGCCGGATACCAGCAAAGACTTGCTGGAAGCATTAAAGGCAAGTGTAAGGAAAAGCAAGTCGAAATAGTACTAAAGAGAAGACACCTTTTCAACCAACTTGACAATATCCTGTTTTTCTTCGAGGATATCTTGCCAAGGGTTTCCCGAATTTCTCAATATGTCTGGAACATTTTCTAACGTAAAGTCAGTAGGTATCACTTCTGAAATGGTATGCCATCCCAACGGCATCGAGATAGTTGCACGTGCTGTTGGCCGGGCAGAAAGCACTGAGGCAAGAGTCTTTCCCCTCACATTTTGCTTATAGTCGAAGAAAACTTTTCCCTTTCGTCTTGACACATTCCACTCCATGGTAACCTTGTCAGGCTTTCGTTGTACAAGTATCTTGCCTATCACTTCCGCAAAGGCCCTAGTCTGATCAAATGAATAGCCTATTGTGATTGGTACAAATATGTGCAGTCCTGTCTTCCCAGATGTCTTTACAAACGATTTGATTCCAAGGTCATCTAGTAAATCCTTCAAGTCAAAGGCAGTAGTAACTGCAGACTTGAAGCCTTTGACATTATACTCGGGTTCTTCACCTTTCTCTTCCCTTCCCGAGTAAACGTACGGATCTAGGTCAAAGACTATAAAGTCAGGCATACCCAACCCGCAGAGGTCTTCGTCCAGTGGCGGAGAGACCTGTACTTTCTCACCTCTTGCTTCAGCCGTGCATTCCTTGTAATTGCGAATCTTACTGTACCAGGGATGTAACTCTATGCATCCCAGATGAGCCAGCCAGAGTAGAGTTTCTTTGTTATTGCAGATAATGTGTCTGATGACTTGATTTCTGCTTTCTGAAAAGACCTGAATTGTCTGGACAAAATCCGGAGCAGCCATATCCCAGTTCTTCTGAAAGAAGGATTTGCCATAGATTCCATCTGGATACCTCTTTAACGAAAGTGGTCTATCGCGCAGGTATGGCAGAATATAGCCACTAATTTTTTCATAGTATTCTATCAGCTTCGCTTTAGTGATTTTAGGATGCACAGAAGTTTCTGGCCAGAATACTTTTTCCAAGTTAGTAAAATCAGAAACAGAATACCCCCTTTCTTTTTCTGCACGTGGCACTACTACATCAATATCCTTGGGAGCTTCAATGACGCATTCTTGCACAGACTTGTCATCTCTGATCCGTACAAATATGGGGGCGCGCATTATTCTATCACGCGTCCAGTCAGAAAATTTCACTTCTACTACTAGTTCAGGTTTTACCCATACTGGAATCCTGTTAGTGTACGGAACATGATCAATCGGGCAATCGTCTATTTCAAGTTCTTTTAACTTCGGATACAGATCCCTCAACTTATCGAATGTGAAGCCACTTCCAGAATGACCTACGAACACGAGTTTGTTATTATGATACGCTGCGAGTATGAGCGAGCCGAAAAGGCCTTGACGATTCCCTTCTCCCTTCGTATAGCCTATAATGACACAATCCTGCGTCCAAGTTCCCTTTACCTTGAGCCATTTGTCAGATCTAGTACTTTGCAAGTACTTGCCATTCTTGTACTTTCCCACTATACCTTCTAGTCCATTTTTGCGTACCTTCCCAAATAACTCAACGCCATTTTCTTCGACATATTCAGAGATCCTGACGCGGTCTGAACCTCCATCTATTACGCGCTTCAGAGCTTTTCTTCTGTCTAGAAAGCTCAGGTTTTCAATGCTCCTGCCATCCAAATACAAGATATCGAAGATATAATAGGTAGCAGGGAAAGCTTGCGCAAGCTTGTTGATTTCACTCTGAGATTCAACGTTCATTCGCGCCTGATGTTTCTGAAAATCCGGAAGACCATCCTCACCAAGAACTACAAGCTCTCCATCCAATACTACCGATTCTTCACATCGAACAGTC
>CAZPIL010000071.1:0-4922 GCA_964586705.1 uncultured Nitrososphaera sp.
GAGTGAATTGATGTAGTTTATGGAAAGCAAGCCAGCTTCCCTTTCTGGCTTGTGATATTTGGTAAGAAGAAGAGGCACAGGCAGTTTCTGAACTTTGCTACTGCCCTGCAGTACTCACAGTCTTTCTTTCTACCACGCAAGAAGCTGATAGGACAGAAAAAGGAAGAAAAGAAAGAAACCCTGAGAGGTGTCCTAGTGTTTTCTTGCGTAGGCAAAGACACTTCCAGCCGTGTTAAAGTCTGCCGACTCTTCTTCCTCTGATACGACTTTGTGTGCCAGAACGCCTGCACCAAGAAATTCTACTGTGCCGGAAGTGACATTCTTCATAGCTGTTGTTACGGCATATGTCCTGCCATTGACAGTATGAAGCGTCAGGCCTGATGTATCATTCTGGTCCGTCACATCATGGTACACAAGGATGTCAACGGGAGTCGATGTTGAGAATGTGACCTCACCGTCATACAGATATCCCTCGTGAGGATATACGTAGTAGACTGCGCCATGTGACGAGTGGCCTTCGGCGTCATGTGGTTGTGACGCTTGAGCGGCAGTTCCAACAATGCGCTTTGGAGCCTCAGTCTGTGCTTCAGCGGTATCTTGCAACGCTGCTACGGCTATCACGCTAGCTGCAAGGACTATGCCCAGAGATAGCGCGATAAGGGTTCGATTCATTTTGCGAATCATCGATGCCTGACCCACTATGTCAATATAAAGAGCTACGGTTATGCTGTCTCTAGATGCAACAGTAGTAAATCGACCGGAGACTTCTTCTCCTTCTATCTGGCAAGATTATTATTCCGTTTGAATACATTCAACTTTGAAAGAACGCTGGTGGAAGAAGATAAAGCATCACTGCGGTATGACCGTGGAACGATATTGATAAGAAGCGGTGCTAGCCTGGCTCATATCCCATTTGCCATAATGGATCCAAGAACCAATTTGCAGAGAGCACAGGCTTTGCACTATTCCAATATTGTCAAGTATCTGCAGGAGAGTGATATCAGTTACAATGACTTTGTCCTAGATCTCGTACCCTCGCCGCACCTTACACCCGCTGTTGCTGCTGGCACTACCACCAATAATAATAACAACAAAAATCTCGTTCTAAGGGATTACCAGAAAGAAGCGCTTGAGAGTTGGACCAAGGCTGGAATGAGGGGATGCATAGTATTGCCCACAGGCTCGGGCAAGACGGCAATAGGAATAAAGGCGATTGAGAAGGTAAATTTAGCAGCGCTGGTAGTCGTGCCTACGCTGGATCTCATGGCACAGTGGACAGAGGTTCTGACGGAATATTTTGCCAACACCACGGTGGGCAATATCGGTGGTGGAATGAGTGACATAGCATCCATAACTGTGGCCACATATGATTCAGCATACGTACAGGCTGCGGCTCTGGGCAACAGGTTTTCTTTGGTAATCTTTGACGAGGTTCATCACCTTGCTGCACCGGGCTACCGATCTATTGCAGAGCAGATGGCGGCCCCATACCGGCTGGGTCTTACTGCTACAATTGAGAGAGAGGACAACTTGCACAAGGACTTGCCAAGGCTGATCGGAGGAGGGGTTGTGTTCCAGGCCCAGCCCTCAGAACTCGCCAGAAAGAAGTACCTTGCTTCCTATGAAATAGACAGAAGGCAGGTGGAAATGATGCCCGAAGAGCAGCAAGAGTACCAGAAAAACATCGATGCATACAACGAGTGCCTGAGAAGGCTTGGCATCAGGGGATACTATTCGGGGATTTTTAGAAGGCTGATTATGATGTCTGCAAAAAGCAAGGTGGCCAGAGAGGCACTCCTTGCAAGGAACAAGGCAACAGATATTGCACTTAACAGTAGATCAAAAATAGAGGAACTGAAGGAAATCCTAGTAGAGAACAAGGGTCTGAAGACAATAATATTTACTCAGCATAACAGTCTGGTATACGAGATATCTGACAGATTTTTGATACCTTGTATAACCCACAAGACAAGCAAAGAGGAACGACAGGATGTCCTAGCCGGCTTTAGGGAGGGACGGTACATGGCAATTGTTACCTCCAAGGTTCTGGATGAAGGTGTTGACATTCCTGACGCAGAACTTGGTATAATATTGAGCGGAACAGGAAGTGGGAGAGAGTTTATTCAAAGGCTTGGCAGGCTATTGAGGCCAAAGAAACAAGAGGACAGAAAAGCCAAACTCGTAGAGATAATATCTTCAGATACGCGTGAAGCTGGTACCAGCGCTAGGAGAAAGAGAGCTATGACAAGGTTTGCAAGTAGCAGCAATAGTAGAAAAGGGTAGAAAAACATGCTTCCATTACAGCTGCTCAGGGTCCGCACGCGAAAAGGTGCAATATATCCTCTATTTTGTACACGAGATGATGGTTCTAACGCTGGTGCTGCTACTGAGGATGGTACTAGTAATAATAATAACAACAACAGTAGCATTGGCGGTCTTGTACTCGCACAGCAAATAATACAAGAATTCAAAGAGTCAGCCAAGAACAAAGAGAAGAAAAAATACCTTACCAAGAGAATAGCCTTAGTCGAAGCTCAGTATGATGACTACAAGCTTGTTCGGGGTCTTGCCGCGCTTCTTGAAAGAAGATGCCAGTTTGAGCACCGCAGCATCGACAGTAGTGATGAAAGCAATCATACTGATAAAAATAATGACGACGATTATACATGCAAGCAGCAGTTGCAGCAGCACCGATCACAGCAACAGCAACAACTATCATCTACCATTGAACCTGCATCCATCAGAAGAATGCTATTTGAAGAATCATCAAAGGCAGGATTTGCTCTGACCGAGATGGAACGTAATGCACTGATAGAATCTGTCGCATCTAAGATGGGCATTGAAGTCTCGTACCTGAGACAGGCTGTCTGGGGAGATTTGGAGGAAAACATGATTCTGGAGTACTTTGATACAATCAAGCCTGAAGACCTCTTGGGGTGGTACAACCTGTCTTTGATGCAGACCCTCCTTTTCAACTGCACAAGTCTTGAATTCTCCATTAGTGGTGGAACAAACTGGAAGCGTGTCCTTAGGGCCCTCAAGCGCTTGGGTCTGATGTATGAATTACAGCAAAGACCAAAAGCCAGCCAAGCAGCAACAACAACCGATTCGACTATCCATGCCCATGCCGTCGGAACTACCACATTCTCAAAGACTACTGAAACAAACCTTGTCTGCTTGGTAGATGGGCCTCTCAGCTTGTTTAAACAGACAGACCGGTACGGAACTTCCATCGCAAAGTTGCTCCCGTCTATAATTTCTGTAGCAGGACAATGGTATATTCACGCATGGATCATTAGAAAGACTATGTCTGGCAAAAAGATGTACGAATTCAAGTTCACTTCATCAGAGATGCCGTTGTTAATGTCGTCATATTCGTCACCATCATCCCTACCATCGTCTCAATTATTGCCGTACAATGGGGAAGTGACAGTAGGGGAAGGAAAAGGAGAAAAGGAAGGTGCCTCTTTAAATGCAGAAACAAAATCAGCATCCGTTCTATCCACTTTTGATAGCACAGTTGAAGAAAAATTCGCAAAGAGGTTTGAGCAGCTGAACAGCGGCTGGAATCTCATACGGGAACCAGATCCTATCATAATATCGGGAGGCAGAGCATTCATTGCGGATTTTATGTTTGAAAGATATGGCGGCAGCAGAAGAGTATACCTTGAGATAGTTGGCTTTTGGACAAGAGAGTACTTGGAAAATAAACTGAAAAAGCTGTCTCAGGTTACTTTCAAAAAGGATATTGGCGATAATAACAATGACAACAATTCTGTCGATCTTTTTATTGCTGTGAACCAGGATCTCCAGTGTTCCAAGGTGACTTCCTCTTCATTCTCTACTCTTGCAATTTCTCCAGAGAAGATACTCTATTACAGAAATACCTCTGTCCCAGTCAGACCCATACTGGATTATCTGAGAAAGATTGACCGAGATGAAATAGAAAGACATACCAGAGATACAAACCTGAAGATCAGGTTTGATGCACAGAAAGATGAGGTTATTTCAGTCGATGAAAAATTTGCAAGAACGTTCGGCATACCTGTCGAAGCTGCTGTCAAGGTCGCATCAAGAGACAATGCTGACGACTATTTGCTGGCAGGCGGGCATTATTTCATTTTGAAATCAAAGGCTCGGGAGATAGGTGCACTGCTGGCAGGCGATAATGTCACTAGATTCTCCGACGCCTGTGCAATTCTTTCAGCGCACTCTATCCCTGAGCCTTGCCACGCCGAGCTTGTAGTAAAGTTAGGTTTTGATGTTATCTGGAAGAGCATGGATGCAAGCAGCGCAGTTATAGTGAAGCGTGAATCTGGCTAAAATCACTATCATAATTACGATTTGTTGAGCAATGTCTGTATGAGATTCTTTCCCTATGCCTATAAGATATGACCTCGTGCCTTTCAAGGGCAAATAGCTTTGTTCAATATGGCCTTGAGTGAGGCTATTGAGACTAAGTTGTGCACGCTATGCATGTGTGACGGGGACGAAGAAGAACTGCGTCGCTACTCTACTACCAGCCTCTTGCTTGTTACATCTGTCAATGGAGTTGGAGCTTGATCCACGCTGTCCCAGACAAATATCTTGACTGTGTATGTATCTTCTTCTTCGGGGGTCCATGATTTAGAGGCACTTGCAGTTTCGCCTGCTTCAAGATTGCCTGTTGTCCAGTCAATATCTCTAGTGATCCCTTGCGAGTTTTCTATCTGGATGATGACAGCATAATCCTGCACTACTTGTTGCCAATTTCTGAAGGCAGTTGAAATAGTGATTTGCTCACCCATCTCGACTTGGGAACTAACCGCGTCTTCGTTGTTAAAGATGGCACTCTGCAGAAGGATCTTTGCTAGAGGACGGGAAGCAAAGTATGAAGGCGGACGAGTTTCTGCGGGGGCTGTGATAGTAGTGCCTCCTCCGCC
>CAZPIL010000071.1:5022-7135 GCA_964586705.1 uncultured Nitrososphaera sp.
GCCAGAGCTGCTGCTACCGCCTCCTCCGCCGCCAGAGCTGCTGCTACCGCCTCCTCCGCCGCCAGAGCTGCTGCTACCGCCTCCTGAATTGTCATCTTCTTCCTCCTCCTCATCGGAATCGATGGCTTCGGTTTCGTCTCTATAATAAGCCGTGATAGGCATGTCTGAATCAAGTACTAGGGTTCTAGTTCTGTTAGTGCTATTGTCATCCCAGTGTTCAAATACTACATCTCCGATGTCCTGAACTGTGACTTGATAGGAATTGCCTGCCGTGCTGGTATAGTTCAGCGGAGTATCTCCTTCCTGCATGACTTCTCCATCTTCAGAAGACTCTATTGTTGCGTGCGCAGTCAAGGCATTGCCTGAAAGGTCAGCAGCATTTACGATCAGCTCAAATATTTCGGGAGGTTCCTCAGGTTCGGTAGGCGTTTGTGGGGAACCATCATCTGTGTCATCACTATCATCAACAGCGTTATCATCAAGTGTCCTGTAGAAGGCTGTTATTGTTGTGTCATTGCTCAGGCTTAATGTTCTCACTCTGGTTGTTTCGTCATTTTCCCAGTGAGCAAATGTTGAATCGCCATGATCACGAATGATGACTGTGTACTGTATGTCTTGATAACCTGTAAAGTTCAGCGGAGTGAACCCTTCTTCTAGTACCGTTCCCCTTGGTGACTCTATTGTTGTATAACGCCCGGTAAGTTCGCTTCCTTCAAGGCTCTCAGATCTTATGGTGAGGGTTTGCTGTGCAGCAGAAGAAGAACCTTCGCTATAGAAAGCAGTAATGGTTTCATCATCTTGGGGTGTTATGAACGTGTGACTTTGCTCGCCGCCGTCAGACCATGAATCAAAATTATAAACTGCATTATCTAGAACCTGCATGGTCGGAGCCTCAAGCGTTCTTTCTGTTCCCGCTACACCTGTAAACGAATGTGGTGAAGTGCGCGGTTGACCGTCCAACATGAGTTGCAAGCCAGTAACATTGCTTGTGATAGTGACAGTAGAAGTGTTGGGCACTATGTCTCTCGTTGTTATATGCGTCAGACCATCGGAATCTGTTACTGTGAGGTATATCCTGTACCATACATTGTCGTCTGTCTCGCCAACTGTTGGGATGGTAAAGCTGCCTTCTGTGACCTCGCTATATTCTTGAAACGGGTGGGTATGGGTGTTGTGATGGAAGTCGATTTTCCAATCAAATGCGCTTGGCGGCAGCGACTCTTCTTCTGCTGCCCCTTCCTCGCCTTCTCCTTCATCAGTTGCAGATCCGCTGAAAGAGATAGTGTCGCCGGCATCGTATGTGGTACCCTCTGCGGGCGCATCTATCGTTGCCACTGGTGGATTCCCTACCGTGATTTCTACGGTATCTGTATTGGATCCGCCATTGCCATCATTAACTGTCAGTGTGGCAGAGTACAAACCAGACGAGTTGTAGGTGTGCGTGACAGATGCCTCGCCGGTAATAGGGGCAGAGTCGTCGCCAAAGTCCCAAGAATACGTCAGGGTATCTTCACTGTTTGGGTCAGTGCTTTGTGAACCATCAAAATCAACTGCAAGAGGTGCCAAACCCTGCGTCTGGTTGGCATCTGCTATTGCTGTCGGGTCATAGTTTCCCTGCGTAGTGAACCGCACCTCTCTTACTTCACCTGATACGATGGACAGGTAGTACAGGTGGCCGTTATCAGGGTCTACTTCTACATCCACAGGAGAGTCGATATTTGTAAGAAAATCTACTGCTTGGTTGGTGTCAGGGGTCAACCTCTTGATGAACCCTGATGTATAGTCTCCAAAAAAGTAACTGTCGTGATATTCGGAAGGGAACTGAGAAGCTTCGTAGAATGTCCCACCCGTGATAGAAGCTCCTCCTCCCTCATCAGCTGAATGCTGGTAGGAATAGATAGGGTCAGTAAATTGGGATTCAGAATCACCATCAGAAGCACACTCGCCTTCACACGTTGGCCAACCATAGTTCGCTCCCGAAGATCCCAAGTTGATCTCTTCCCATGTGTCCTGTCCTACGTCATTGATGAACATTGTCTCTCCAGATGATGAAAATGCAAAGCTGAATGGATTTCGCAGGCCAAGGGCCCAGATCTCCCTGTACGCTCCCTGC
>CAZPIL010000072.1:0-7050 GCA_964586705.1 uncultured Nitrososphaera sp.
CCAAGGGCGCGATAACTACAAAGCAAGAATCAGAGCCTACAGCGCTTGACATAGCGCAGGTAATGGCCAAGAACAAGATTGGCTCTGTCATAATAACAAGTGCAAACAGACCTTCAGGAATTATAACAGAACGTGATCTGCTAAAGAAAGTATCTGTCAACGACAGAAAGCCAAGCGAGATTTTAGCTTTGGACATAATGTCAGCTCCCGTACTCGCAGTCAAAGCTTACGACTCAGTCGACACTGCCGCAGCTGTTATGACAGAGAACAAGATAAAAAGATTGGCAGTCGTTGAAGAGGATGGCATGCTTGTAGGTGTCATCTCCACCATGGATATTGCAAGAAAGCTTGCCAAGATACTTGCAGACGACTACAATAGATATGGCTCGCTGAAAGCCGTATTGGATCTATAGTCAAACATCTCGGGCTGCCTAAACGTGTATTGTAGCTTGCATTGCGATGCACAATGTTTAAAGGATTTATCTTGGTATGCCAGCCATACCTGCCGCAGCAATGTATGATCTTTCTTTCCACAAGAGATGCGGCTTCCCATATATTCAGTCGGCCTCTACTTTATGTGGCTCCCAACGACGATCTAGTCCATACGGCAACATTTCTGGCAATCGGTCCCCAGATCTATGCAGGTGGCCTTGTAGTATTGAATGGAGACAGACTTGTTGGCAGAATCGGGGGCTGGCACCTTGCGAGCCACATTCTCGAAAAAAAGAGAGAGGTTTTATGGGCATGCAGGCGAGCTTGCTGAACATCTTTCTTTAACTACTGTAAACGAAAGCATGAGCGTTGCGGATGCTTTAAGGTTCAGGGTTGAAAAAGGTGTACGAAACCTTGTCATCTTGCGTCAGGATGGCCCTTATGTGATAAACGATAGGCGGATTCCAGAGTTCCTGCTCGACTATGAGGCCAGAAAGCTAGTAAAAGAAAAGGTTTTTCCGCGCTTGATAGTGTATCCTTTGATAGTATATCCTTATTGCATGCGGGCTTCTGCAGAGGCAGGACCATAGACCCGCAAGAGAGTGCTATATCAGCTGCAAAAATGCTTTCAGATGTAGGAACACCATGTGTATTTGCTGGCTACAAGATACAGGACTCCGTGGGATATTGTAATGAAGTGATCATTCTGGTGTTATCGCGGCGCGGCCGCGGTTACCTTGGCTGCCCTGAGCAACGCTACTACATCATTTGTTTTCCCAGCCTGAAAGAGTGGGGCAAACGCGACAAAACAAAGGCTTGCAGAGGAAAGCCACAGACGCTACAGGATTTGTGATATTTTCATCACCTAGGAAGGTGTTTGCCGTCCTTGCTGCAGATTTGCGCTTATGGAATCAGGGTAACAATAGAAGAGCAAACCAGAAAATTGAAACTAAACGGTCGCAAAATACATCAGGTAGCAGGCACTTTAGCTCTGCATAACGATAACTCCTAGATCTTGGCGATCAGGTTGTCTGCCTCTATTTCACCTTTTTTTGTAAGAGTGAAAAGATCATCCGCATTGCTGGAATCATCTTTCTTGACTAATCCCTTTTTAATCAGACGGCCTGAAAAGTTGCCGCCTTCAAACCAGCTGCCATATGCCTTGCCCCAGTCCGAAAGGATGAGTTTTATTTTATCCTTAGACTGTTTAGGCTTCAATCTCAAGGCGATCAATATGAGTTCCTGTGTGCCCATTTCGTCCACCTTTCCCGCCAGACGCTGCTCGAGTCCGCTCATTGTCACATTAGGACTTGTGTGGATAGCCTGCTCAAGCGCAGTGACCCTCTTTTGCAGATCACGAACAGCTTTTTCAATATCCGAGTCCAATTGGCATCCACCACAGGTCTAATTACAGCCAATATATGCTTTCAAGAAGAGTACTGGTCCTCGCCGCCAAGCGATTCCATATATGCAGAATGGCAATCTTTACACTGGTTTCCGACAAAGATGCTTTCATCGATTTCCTGCTTACAGTTTATGCATTTCTTGAGTACCATGAGCAATTGTTGGAAAACGACCCAACGATAAGTGTTACTAGACTTTACAGGCGCAGCAACAGATTTCAATGGGTGGGAATGTACCTAAAGTTCAACTTACGCACATTTAGAACCATGAAGACAAGAGAGCAAGAAATCTCAATTGATGTCGAGTTTGCCCGGCATGTTCAGGAGGGGCTTTCTGCAGTCGAAAAGTACTTGAATCCCAAGTATTTTTATGATGCGCGGGGTTCGCGCCTCTTCGAAGAGATATGCAGGCAGCCCGAATACTACCCCACGCGTACAGAGACGTCTATACTGCAGGGAAAGGCAGGCGACATCATTAATGCCGTAGGAAATGATAGGATAGCCCTAGTGGAGTTTGGAAGTGGCTCATCGACAAAGACAAAGATCCTGATAAGGGAAATCCTGGCCAGGCAGGGAAGCCTGCATTATTTCCCAATAGACATTTCCCTCTCCATGCTGCTTGAAGCAAGCACTAAGCTCGAGGAGGAGTTTTCAGACCTTAAGGTGAGGCAGGTTCACAGCGATTATGCAATAGGCATCGACCAGATAGAAAAGGCAGAAGGAAGGAAGATAATTCTGTTTCTAGGATCCAGCATAGGTAACTTTGAGCCAGAAGAGGCAGAGGCATTTCTTTCTGATGTCGTAAGTAGAATGGACAATAGCGATCTCTTGCTTATTGGCTTTGACATGCAAAAAGAGGCAGAAATACTGCAGAGAGCATACAATGACCAGAGGGGTATAACTGCCAGATTTAATCGCAATGTGCTTGCAAGAATAAACAGGGAGCTTGGAGGAGAATTTGATCTGTCAAGTTTTAATCACTGCGCTGTCTATGAGAAAGATAAGGAAAGGATAGAAATGCGTCTCGTATCAAAAGATGATCAGGACGTGTACATTAAGCATGCGGGCAGGTTTCATTTCAGACGTGGCGAACAGATCCACACAGAGAACTCGTACAAGTACACCATTGAAAGGATAGAAAGTATGGCGCAAAAGTCAGGGCTTGAGGTGCGCAGCCACTTTATGGATGAAAAAAAGTGGTTCGACCTAGTTCTGTTCGCTCCTAGTCAGAAGCACACCTGAAGCCTGAAAATAATATTCTTTCATGGGGTTTGAAATAGTTGCGGTAGCTGTTGTGTATCTGTCCGGCAGGTGTAGCAAAGCATCCTCCTCGAAGTACCTTCTGATTTATGGCCCACTTGTCAGTATATTCTTGGAACTTGGACATGAAACCGGGGTACAGTACGTACTCTGAAGATGTCCACTCCCATACGTCGCCTATCATCTGATGGCAGCCATAGTGACTCCGGCCTTCATGATAGGCACCCACTCCTGTAGGACCCCAGATATACGAATCAAGCAGGTTCGCGTGTCTTGGCGTCGGAGGGCTGTCGCCCCAAGGATAAAGCGTCTTTCTCCCCAGTTTGTCGCTCCAGCTTGCTGACTTTTCCCATTCTGCTTCTGTCGGAAGCCTCTTGCCAGCCCACTTTGCGTACGCATCTGCTTCATAGTAGCTTACATTTGTAACGGGCTCGTCTGGATCCAATTCTTGCAGGCCGCGGAGATCCTTCTTTACCCATCGGCCATCATTTCGCTGCCAGTACAGAGGCGAAGTCCAGCCATGCTCCTGAACCATATCCCAGCCATCTGCAAGCCAGTACTTGTACTCCCGATAGCCACCTCCTTCAATGAACTTTGCAAAGTCTTTATTTGTTACAGGCGCTGTATCTATCTTGAAGGGTCTCAGGTAGACTTTATGCTCAGGCAATTCGTTATCATAGCTAAAGCCGCTGCCGGAAAAACCTAGCTCGAATATTCCACCCGGTACATCAACCATATCCCGTGGTTTCCCGCTGTTCCTTGGAACAGTATTCATAATTTTTGGCTTATAGTTGTCGTCAGGGTCTGTAAAGCGGTTAAAATAATGCTGAAAATCATATACCATCAGCTCTTGGTGCTGCATTTCATGCTGTATGCCTAGGTTTATGTCATAGCTCAACTCCTTTGAAAGGCTACGTAATCTGATCGCCTCCTTTATCATTGATGTGACTATGCCTTCGACAAGAGCGCGGTATTTTAGATTCTGTGCGACCGTTGGACGAGGATACTTGCCCCTATCAGACTTGGGCAGTATTTCGCCGTACTTTTGATAGTAAGAATTCAAGTATTCTAGGTTGACCTTGTCGTTTACAAGATCTACGCCATGCTTTTCAAGAACTTTCTGAAAAAACCATGTAACATGGGCGATATGCCAGTTTGGCGGGCTACCAAATACATCTGATTGTATCACTGCATCTTCGACGGTTAATGGTTCGAACAAATCCATGGTGATTTTTCTGACCTGCAAAAACTCCTCAAGCAGATCCTTTGATTGCCTTTGCAGCAGGCGTGACACGACAAAAAATTGCAATGATGACTTATAAGCTGATCCTTCAATTTGATGTGTCAAAAACTACTGCTATGCATCAATCACGGGTCTTCTTTCAGTCTGCAGCTTATTCATATAATATGTCAACTTTCATTCGACCAAATACTTTGGTGGTCAGGTCAGCCATATTCCTTGTGTACATAGCACCAGCGCCAAGACTTGCTTGGAAGTGCAATCATCACTGGATGACCTGTTTCCTTGAAATGTTTTGTCGCGTGCAGACCCGGCGACGAGTCGCAGCAGCCTACATGCCCACACACTAGGCACATACGTAGAGCAACCCACCTTGAGCCCTTTTTCTCACATTCTTCGCATCCCTTGGTTTTCGGCTCAACATCTTTTGCCGCGGCATAATGTTCGCAACTGGCCATTTCATTTTTCAATTTACTGTCCTGTTATAAAACATATCCCATGTCATCCCAGACAGGAACTGCAAACTACTTCAGCGTGCTCAGAAATACAGCATTAGAAGATGGAGCCCTAGCAAACATATTCATGATAATTCAGCTGGCTAAAGCATAGGCGACTGCTTCGGACGTACCATAGCTGAAAACTGTACTAGAAGAAATATTTAGTCAAATCCTCTGCATACAGTCGTTTACTCAGTAAACGTTCTCAATATTAGTACCTATAATCATCCAGTAATGATCCCCTGATGGTGTACAGTGATGTCCAGTATTAGATTCAACTCACCTCGCTTGAATCATACGGGTCATCACCCATACAGGGATACTCGTGGAGGTAATAGATAGATGGGATCAGATCAACAAGTGTGTATTTTATGTAGTGGCACGATAGACATGTTATCTCTCAGCTTTGAGCAGAGATTGATAGGAGATAGGGACTTTTGTAGGAAGTGCTGGAATGAAATAATGATAGAAGGTTATGACGAGTTCCCCGTTCCCATTCTCCAAGTTGTTAGGGGCGGAAAGAAATGAAAGAGATGAAAGAGATCATAGGACGTCAAAGCAGGATGCTTGCACTCTGCGAGTCTTGCTTTTGGACTGTATCTGTGCTTGACAAAAGAAAATGTGAATCTACCCTATGCCCATCATGCCGCAAAAAAAGTGTTGTATTAATACCACTCGCAGGTAACGAATCATTCGTATACAGTTTTTCAGATAAAAGGGGATTGGAACTAAGTTTTGCATCATCGAAATGAAGAACCGTAGTGTGATTTCATTTCACAGCAATGTTGCCAAACGAAGGACTCGTGGTAGCCCAAAGCTACGCATATTCAAAGGAGATCAAGAAAAACATGGGAAAGAGAAAAAATCTGAATAGAGATAGGATCGAGATCTTTGGAAACATCTTGGAAGTATCTACTGAAGGAGTAAGGAAGACGCATCTTATGCGCAGGTGTAGCCTGAGCTTTAAGCAAGTAGTCCCATTTCTTGAAGAATTACAGAAAAAGGGCTTAATCAGACAATACACGGATGATGAAGGCAATGCGGTCTATATGACGACAGAAAATGGAAGGAAATTTCTGAATTCCTTCAGAATCATGATGGATGCTATTAATGGAACTGGTGAAGGAGTGATTGCAGAATACATAATACAGAACAGGCAGGCTATAAGCGCTAGAGAAATGGATAATCATCACAGGTTGCAGCTTAGTTCCCACATACAGCCAGCACAATACTCTTGATATGCTTGTTTATGTGCTTGGTTGGTCACCTATCTGGATTACGACCATGTCTTCTGATTTTTCAAAAGTAATTTTTTTGTCAGTCAGCTCGCCGAAGCATGTCAATAGGCAAGATATCATAAATAATGACCACTTCTCTCCCATGTTGTGTTGTATAGTCAAGATCTTCTGTCCACCCTCATCGGATTCATGGTGAGCGAACCCTGAATGCATTGACCAGATCAGGAGCGCATCCAGAAGAGACTCCATCGTATATTTACCTTCTTTCATATACACAAGATCGACGAGCTCTCTTTTTGCCATCAACTGAGACAATTCTCTGATTTTGCTTTCATCAAGGCTATTCATCATAAGATGAAGTACGTTTTTTGAGAAGGGCATCATTCCTATGACAGGCAATAGAGAATAGAAGTCATTGTGATATGAGACGATTTGATTCATTAGTGCATTAACTGTAAGACGTTTATCCTTCGCTTCTTTCTTTAATTTCTGAAGCGTCGATTCTGGCATCCTAAAGGTTGCAACTTCAGTCTTGTCGTTGCCGTGACGGTTCTTAAACAATACTCTTGTACAGTTGTACTTGTATATAATGAGTTTACATTCATAGCCTAATGTATGCGAAAGTATACTATTGATACCATATTGCTCGAGTCTACAACAAGGTTCAAAAAAATAGACCAATGCACACGTGTCATCGCTTCGGTATAGTGTTTGTGTAGACAGTGCTTGGATCTTTTTCTGCATACAGTCTTTCTTTTTCTGGTTTGATTGATGAAAACTTTGGCCGGTACCTCCCAAGCAGCATAGAGTTTCCCACTACCGTCGCCGAACTCATGGCCATTGCAGCTCCTGCAAGTATGGGCAGCCACCCAAACACACCCAGGCCAACAAGTGGGACCAGTGCGCCTGCGGCTATCGGTATCAACCCCGTATTGTACGCAAATGCCCAGAACAGATTCTGCTTTATCTTCGAGACAGTC
>CAZPIL010000073.1:0-7026 GCA_964586705.1 uncultured Nitrososphaera sp.
TATTTCTTGACAATGTTAGTTGCTCTCTCCGGCGACAGCTTGGTGAAAGGATATACCGAGAGCCCTGCCCACAAGCCGAGTTCTAGGGTTTTCTCTATTGTTTCTTCGGTATTGTGGTCAACGAGAACCTTGTTTCTGTTGTATTTCCTCCCAGCGAGGATCTTGTCGATCCTCTCCATTCCCTCCGGCTTGTTATTATGCGGCAGGTGTATTGTTGCAAGCATATCCTTTTCCAGAGCAAGGTCGAGCTGCTTTACAAACACTTCCTCTTCTAGATCGTTTATCAGGTTATAACCTATCTCACCTATCGCAACCACCCTTTCTCTGTCTAGATATTTTTTCAAAGCCTCTATAGCATCAAGGGCCAGTGGGCGGGCGGTAGCTTCTTTTGGATTCACAGAAAGGCAGGAAAAATGCTCTATGCCAAAATTACTGGCCCTCTTTGTTTCAAAGGTAATGAGGTGTTCCCAGTAATCCTCGAAGGTTCCTACGAACCTGCGCGGGCTACCGAGCCAAAAAGAAGGCTCGACTACGACCTCTATCCCTGCCTGCGACATCGCGTCATAGTCATCGGTTGTCCGAGAATACATGTGAATGTGCGGATCGATTAGTCTTGGCAAGGTAATCTCAGGAACCAGTACCGCGCATGTTTTTTTAAAGACTTTGTTCAATTCCAGTACCTTTGTGCCAGGGATCTCCACATTCTACTGAAAAAGTGAACAGCTTACTTTTAAACTCGTAGAAAAAGGTAACATGGAGCATGTCACCTAGTGCCATGAAGGCTGCGATATTTCACGGTCCGGGCAGGATCTCTGTCCAAGAGCGTAAAATACCAAACCATGGTGCTACAGTGTTGAAGGTCAGATCGTGCGCAGTATGCGGCTACGATGTGCGGGTTTTCCGGGATGGCCATAGAAAGGTAATGCCGCCAGTTACTCTGGGGCACGAAATTTGTGGTGAGACTTTGAAGGATTTGCCGTTGATGAAAGGCGGAACACGTGTGGCAGTGTATCCTGTGTTGCCCTGCCTTGAATGTGGATACTGCCGCCGCAAGCAGTACAACCTGTGTGCAAGCAGGAGAGAAATCGGCTCAACCATAGATGGTGGTTTTGCAGAATACATCGCAATTCCAGATGAGATTCTGAAAGTAGGAGGACTAGTGCCGATCCCTAAGTCTATCAGTAGCGAAGAAGCTGCTCTTATAGAGCCGTTGGCATGCTGCCTGAACGGGTTCTCGCGCTTAGGTCACATAGAGCCGGACCATTCTGTCGCGATTATCGGCGATGGCCCGATAGGGCTAATTCACATGCAGCTGGCCAAGAACCTCTATGGTGCCAAGACCGTGCTCATCGGTGGAAATAAGCAGAGAATAAGAAGAGCTGAATCTCTTGGAGCACACATGACGTTTGAGGTCCAGTCTACAGACATCGAAGCCATCCTGAGATCCAGCAGCGGGAGAGGATTTGACATTGTCATTATCGCCACTAATGATCCTGCTGCAACCGACCTGGCATTCAAGATAGCAGGCAGGGGATCGAGAATTAACCTATTTGCGCGAAATGATTCAAAGCTTGATTATAATTTCCTACACTACAACCAGATTTCAGTCACGGGGAGCTTCAGTAGCCTACCACACAATTTCAGGGAAGCAGTCCGGATTGCCAGCAAGAGGAAGATCATAGATCTATCCAAGATGATAACACACAAGTTTCAGCTGGAACAGATCCACAGAGCTTTAACTGCTACTGAAAACTACGAGGGGCTGCGTGTGGCAGTAAGCTCTGAACCAGAATAGAGATAGATTACTACATTCCAAGCGCTTCCAGAATGGGCCTGCCGTATTTTTCGTCATGCAGCTGCGATCGCAGATCATCCAGCCTGATGGTAAACTCCTTTCTCTGCCCTCCGGGTACCTCCTGCCTGAGTATTAGCTCGTCTTTCATCGGCGTCTTTTCCCTCAACTTTTTAACTGATGGACCGAGGGTGGATGCAACAAGGACAAGGAATTCAAAAAGGCGCACAAAATCAACCCTCTGCGTCCCAGCCGACTGTATTATCTCGGCGTCATCTTTTCTCAGAGAATCAAGCCGGCCTCTTGACTCAACAGTAGACCGGTCTGTCAGAATGCCCATCTTTGAAAGAAGGGCGACACCCAACAACCTTATCTTAGGCAGGTCAGACAACCTTTCAATTTCGCCAATCTGAAGCAGATCCGTAATTTCAGATGTCTGGCCATTGTCTGAAGTCCTGTAGTCAATCTGCGGCCTGTGCATCAGAGGGGGCGTGCGCGCATCTCTTGGATGGGTTTGTGGTTCGGACAGGCTATCTACTGCATATGTTATCGTAAAGAGGCTGTTGTTGGCCCTGTCCATATCCGCAGCTAAATGTAGGCGAAGGATCTTTTGGCTCTGCAGTTCAGCATGGATTATGTAATAGTCGTCCACTTTTTTAAAGTCCGGTTCTCGTACGGGCTCTGAGCCCTTCTGGCCAAACTTGAAGGTCTGCCGGAGTTTTTCAGATATCGATTCCTTCATCCCTACTGGAAGCATCAACTCTCTTATCCCGAGCTCCATGACTTTCCTCCTGTAGTTCCAGAATTCCAGTTCCCTTGTCTCGATTCTTGTCGAATATAAAAACCGCAGGGCATTTTCGGATGTCTTCCCCTCCTCATACAGCACCGATGATGCTACGCGTTGGATGTTATATTGTTCAAAGGAATCAGAGGGTTGTAGTGACGCGGTGAGAGTGCTTGTGAGGTTCGCCAAGATCGGGCGAGGCAGATTCAAATAGTCCTTTGCCAGCCACTCCTGAATAAGGATTATAGCTCTGTCATCGTTTTCCTTGATTTTGCTGGCAACGGTCTCCTTGTATTTCTGGTGCCTTTCTGCGAAGTTGGTTTCTGTATTATTCAACAAGGATAGCAATGTTGTCTGCGTATCATTGAGCAGCGTCTTGCCCTCTTCATGAAGCTCTGCTGCCAAGGCTTCTAAGTTCCTATCTCGATAATTTTCTATCGATGATGTCGTTTGACTCTTGATCTGCTTTATGGCAGATATGATATCATTACGCAGAGAATCAGAGTCGATCACTACTGACATTAGCCTCTCATTTCCAGTGTGAAGTCGGATCAGCTTGGATGACAGATAAACAAATGATTTCAGCATTTCTATGACATTTCTGTCATCTTCTAAAGGAGTATAGTCAGCGTAGAGAAAATGACCGTGAGTTCCATACGCACCACCATCACTTTCTTTGCTACTTTCCATGAATTTGGAATGGAGTCTAAATATAGATGCGTTATTACCAAATACACTTGCTTATCCGGATATTTTGTTCATACATAGCAGCAATTCTCTACATTATCATGTTTGTTCGTTCCATATTTTCGTCCAGCTCCTGAGAGCCTGCAAAGCGGGAGACGCAAAAATGCTGCTTAGCAATATCGAGTGCTTCTAACTTGTTGCAAGTCAATGTTAGTATGGTTAATCTCTTAATGTCACAAATTATAGTCGTGAACTCGATCGAAGCTGTAGTATATGTGGCGCTTGGATTCGCTCCGACCTTTGTGGCTATGGAAATGGCATGGAAGATGGGCATGAAGATTGGAAAGCGCGGCGAAGTTGCGCCTGTCGCAAAGGCGCGCTAGCGCTTTTCCTGCGCTGTAACGGGCAACCTGCACATTAGGCCGGCCTGCCACAAATTAAAAGCCGGTTTTCATTTTCTGGTTGCCACGTTGAATAATAATCAAGTACACAAAAAGTTGCTTGTTATATGCAGATAGCACAGTATTTCCATTTGCAGAGGCTGTTGGTATACAAAACACTACCCGGACACAAACTTTGCCATTACATCTGCATCTAGTTTACAGATTGTTTGAGTCAATCAGTGGGTAAGCATCGGTAGGTGTCTCCACGCGTTTGTTATCATCGCAAACTGCAGAGAAATTATTGCGATGGTAGCTAGTGAAGAGTTAAAACGCGGGATCTTTTTCGCGGCAAAGAGCTTGGCCAGTTCCGCACATCTATTACGTATAGTCACCTCCGTAACGCCAGCGGCCCGTGCCAAGGTAATCTGAGTCTTTTCTTCATCAGTATTTTTGCAGATAAAGTAGAGTGCGGCAGCGGCAAGTCCCAAAGGAGACTTTCCAGCAGATACACCGATCTCCGTCAGGGCGTTAACCAACCCTATGGCCCGCCTCTTTCTGGATTCGCTGATGCCAGCCATGTTTGCAATTTTTGTCACGCTGCGCGCCAAATCTGCCACCGGCAAGTTATCTCTAAAGGTACGCGAAAGGAGTCTATAGTCTCTTGAAAGTCGCTTGCGGTCAACATTGCTTGCCTTGGAAATCTCATCAAGTGTTTTTGGGATCTCTGCTTCGCGGCAGGCTAAATAGATTGACGCTGCCATAAGAGATGTGACCGTGCGCCCCCTCGTCAGCCCAAGTTCGCTTGACTTTCTGAAAAAGTATGCCGATCTTTCTGCTGCAGTATCAGGAAGCCCCAGGCATTCACGAAGTCGAGTCAGCTCAAAGAGCCCCTTTTCGAGCCTTTTCTCATGTGAAGATCGTATCCTAGAATCCCACACTTTGATCCTGTTAAAATCAAGGCCAGTGTGTTCTACTGCTGCAGAGCTTGCACCATAGTTCTGCCTGCCTATGACGGTGGAAAATCCCTTATTCCTGCGCGACAGAGAATAATATGGCCCTGTTCTGCCTTTATCTTCAGAATCGCCGGAAAATATCGCCCTGTCGCGCCCAGGGACTTCCGTTCGCTCGGCTATAACGACTCCACATAAAGTGCAAACAATTTCCCCGGATTCTTTGTCTAGGGTAGTGCCCTCACTACCACACGCAAAGCAGATGAACGAAGTCTGCATTTGGTTATCGTAAATATAGCTGTACCCACCTATAAAGCAAATTCTCTAGTTGGCAGGATAAGAATACATGGATCAGTTCAGGTTGCAGATCGCAATGTTGCAGCAGTTACCAGCGCGCTTGCTTGCATCTCAGCCCAGCCCCACCATCTTTTCACTCAGTTTCCAGAGTTTTTTTGCTGTTTCTTCTCCATATGAAACTTCAGAAGACCTTTCCTGCTTCCTCTTTACAAAGTACCCTCCGGTCACGTCCGCCACTTCATCAGATAAGGCAAGATATACGGCCGTGTCTGCACCCTTTTTGGGGTCGATAAAAAATGGGCCTGCGGCCTTCCATATCAGCCCATAAACAGAACTTCCCTGCACCAAATTGGTCCTTACTGCGCCGGGATGAAAGCAATTTGCAGTCACCTGAGTCCCGGCAAGACGGCGAGCAAGCTCGCGCGTAAACAGGATGTTTGCGAGCTTGGACTGGCTGTACGCGGAAATGCCACTGTAGCGCCTCTTCTCGAAATGCAAGTCATCAAAGTCAATGTAGCCGGACCTATGTGCCACAGAGCTTGTCGTGATTATCCTTGACGGCGCGCTTGCCTTCAATTTATCGATTAGAAGATTGGTTAATAGAAAAGGCGCGAGGTGATTCACTGCAAACGTGCACTCGATGCCATCTGTGCTCATCTTTCTTTGAGCAAGGAATACACCCGCGTTGTTGACTAGAACATCAAGTCTGTCATAGACTGACAAGAATTCTTGTACAAGTCTGCGTACTTCAGCCTGTGAGGAGAGATCGGCCACAAAGTATGCCTTACTCCTTGTCTCCTTCATCGCGCTTTCGCACTTTTCTCGGCTCCTGCCAGCAATGGCCACCTCCGAGCCAAGGATTGACAATCCTCGCGCAATTTCTTTACCTATCCCCGACGTGGCACCGGTGACCAAGCAGACTTTGCTATGCATTCCGATATGGTTTCTTTCTGTGTATTTTTATCTGTAGTGGGAAAGCGTCCGGCGTTCCTCTGGCCGCATCTCCTTCTGAGTCCTTATTTTCCTTATGGCCTCTTCTAAATCGCTCATGGCGATATGGGCCTCCGACGCGTGTTTTGCTGCCTCTTCCGGGGTAGGGTGCCGTGCCAAGTGCTTTTGCAGCACAAGCGACACTGCAGTATTTATGACAGCTGCAGTGTCCGCGCCGCTCAGCCCATCAGTAATTTCTGCCAGTTTGTTAAAGTCCGCGTCCCGACCAAGGGGCACCTTCTTTGCGTGTATTTCCAAGATCTTTTTCCTCGTCTTTGCGTCCGGGTTTGGCACAAGTACTATTCTGTCAAACCTTCCTGGCCTCATGAGTGCCGGGTCTATCATGTCCGGCCTGTTAGTGGCAGCAATCACGACTACACCATGCAACTCGCTTATACCATCCATCTCTGTCAGGATCTGTGATACTATCCTCTCGGTAGTTCCTCCACTTTCTCTGACACCTGCTATGGCGTCAATTTCGTCAAAGAATATCACACACGGTGATGCTTGCCTTGCGCGCCTGAAGACCTCTCGAACGCCCCGCTCGGACTCGCCTATCCACTTGCTCAGGAGCTCGGGCCCGTTGACACTGATAAAGTTCGCCTCAGACTCTGAGGCTACTGCCTTTGCAAGCATGGTCTTGCCTGTGCCTGATGGGCCGTGCAGCAATATGCCCTTTGGTACAGCGTGGCCGAGCTTTGAATATAGGTCAGGATATTTCAGCGGCCATTCGATTGCTTCTTGCAGCTGACGCTTGACTTCATCCAGTCCGCCAATGTCCTGCCACTTTACGTCTGGCGACTCTAGGAATACTTCCCTCATGGCAGAAGGCATTACGTCCAGTATAGCCCCCTCAAAGTCAGCCTGCGTGACGATGAGCTTTTCCAAGCTTTCCTGCGGCACTTTTTCCTCATGAAGGTTTATTTCCGGCAGCAGACGTCTGAGGCAGCGCATCGCGGCTTCCTTGCAGAGGTATTCCAAGTCTGCACCGACAAAGCCGTGAGTAACTGCAGATATTCTAGTCATGTCTATGCCAGACTCAAGTGGCATGTTGCGCGTATGTATCTGAAGTATTTCCAGCCTGCCATGCTTGTCAGGAACCTTTATCTCGATTTCCCTGTCGAACCTGCCAGGGCGCCTGAG
>CAZPIL010000074.1:0-7001 GCA_964586705.1 uncultured Nitrososphaera sp.
GAGGACCGCGTATCGCGATTATAGGTGATGATAGTATGGCAAGAAATATCGGTGTTTCAGTTGTTGCTCCGCGCAAAGAATGCTCGGACGACTTTTGCCCGTTTCACGGTACACTTTCCGTGAGAGGCAAGCTGTTCAAAAGCATAGTTACTAGCTCCAAGGCAAAAAAGATGGTCGTAGTATCTAGGGAGTACCCCAGGCCAGTTGCAAAATACAAGAGATATGTTAGGTCCAGATCAAATGTCCACGCGTATCTCCCAGAGTGCCTGGAGGCAAAAGAAGGGGACGAGGTAACGATTGCTGAGTGCAGACCACTTTCAAAGACGATATCATTTGTAGTTATAGAGGTGAATACAAAGGATGGCAGCAGGATCTAAGTCAAGAGCAGTTTCAGCCAAAGGAGTAGAGGAGTTCCGCCCATACATAACAAGGGCGCTACCCGTGACTGCAGAGCTCGTTTGTGCAGACAATACGGGTGCAAAGATCCTGCGTATTGCCCAAGTCACAAGGTACAAAGGCAGACACTCCCGCCAGCCGGCGGCAGCTGTCGGAGACTTTGTCACCGTCACGGTTAAAAAAGGTCCAGCCGAACTACGCAAGCAGGTGTTTGGCGCAGTAATTGTAAGGCAGAAATATCCAATCAGACGCCCTAATGGCACACGTGTCTCTTTTGAAGATAATGCAGCCGTTCTGGTGACACCAGAGGGCGAAATAAAGGGTACTGACATCAAGGGTCCGGTCGCAAGCGAAGCAGCAGAAAAGTGGCCCCGAATAGCAAACTTGGCAGGGATGATAATCTAATGGTCAAGATGAATCCAAAACTACTGCATATTACAAAACACCAACTAGACAAGATGGCGGGTGCTACACTGTCAGACGGCCTGCGTCAACAGTACGGCCACAGGAATGCTCGCGTGGTAAAGGGTGACTCTGTGCGGGTAATGCGTGGTGAATACAAAGGTGTTGAAGGAAAGGTTGAACGTGTCAATGTCAAATCTGGAACCCTTGTTATAGAAGGCATACAACATGACAAGGTCCGAGGAGGCCAAGTCAAGGTTCCTATTCATGCTTCAAACGTAATGATAACAAGCTTGAAGACAGACGACAAGCTGCGCTTTTCAGGAACAACTCCAAAAGAGCAGCCTACTCAAGAGCAAAAGGCAGAGGCATCAGAGCCAAGAAAGACTAAGACGAAAGCCAAGCCCAAGAAGGCTGCAAAGAAGACCAAGAAGAAAGCAAACAAGGCTGCAAAGAAGAAGGGGGTGTCTAAGTAATGGGAAAGAAAGGCGGAGATACACGTGTAAAGAGGCAGATGTCTCCAAGATTCTGGGACATCAAGAGAAAGGAAAGTCAATTTGTTATGCGCGTAAAGCCCGGACCGCACCCCAAGAACAGAGCGTATCCGCTGGGCATGCTGCTTAGAGATGCCATAAAAGTTACCAAAACGGCGCGTGAATCACAAGTAGTCCTTAATGAAGGTAAGATCAAAGTTGATGGCATTGTCAAGCGCGATCCTAATCTTGCAGTCGGCCTCATGGATGTTGTCGAGCTTTCAACAGGCCAAGCATACAGACTCGTACCAAAGGATTCTGAACTTTTGGTGCCTGTTTCTACAGAGGATGCAGAAAAGAATGTCAAACTTGCCAAAGTGACAAGCAAGGTTGCAGTAAAGGGCAAAAAGATCCAGTACGGCTTCCACGATGGCAAGACTCTGATAAGTGATGAAAAACTAAAGGTTGGAGACACATGCGTGATGGACCTGCCTGTGTCAAAGATAAAGAGCCACATCAAGTTTGAAAAGGGCGCTACGGCGCTCATCATATCTGGTGATAACGCTGGCAAAGTAGGCAAGATAGAGGATATCCGCGACGGGGTGTTCTCACTTCCAAGGAGAGCGCTGATTACGTTTGAAGATAGGGTTGTGGAGCTTCCTGTCGAGATGGTCATGGCGGTCGGCTCGGATAAGCCCATAATAAAGGTGAACTAGAGAAATGAGCGAACAAGTTATGGAAAAAAGCATGAAAAGAATTTCAGTGGACAAGGTAGTGATAAACATAGGTGTAGGCAAGTCTGGCGAGCCAATAGAAAAGGCTAAAAAAGCATTAACAGAACTGACTGGCCATCAGCCAGCGGTCAGAGGTGCGAAAAATACCATACGCGATTTCGGCATACACAAGGGCGAGCCAATAGGTGCAATGGTTACACTGAGGCGCGAAGAGGCATCAGAGTTCCTAAAGTGCGCACTCGAAGCCAAGAGGAATACACTCAAGACATCATCATTCGATGACTATGGAAACTTTTCCTTGGGTGTGCACGAGCACATAGACATACCAGGTACAAAATATAACCCTGAGATAGGCATCTTTGGTATGGATATCAATGTCGTTCTTGTGAGACCGGGCTACAGAGTAGCAAGGAAGAGCCGCAGGCGCGCCAAGATAGGCAAGAATCACAGAATAAATAAGCAGGAGGCTATTGAATTTTTCAAGCAGCAATTTGGGGTGGAGGTAGCATAATGCCAAAGCCAAGAGATTATGAAACAACAGGAAGGAAGAAACTTGCACACGGCAGAGGAACCCGTTGGTGCAAAAGGTGCGGTTCATATAACGGTCTTGTAAGAAGTTACAACCTGATGCTTTGCAGACAGTGTTTCAGAGAAGTGGCAAATAGCCTGGGATTTGTCAAGTACGAGTAGGTGAATAGAATGCCGGCTCTAAACATCCTTTCAAATATGTTCACAACCATACACAACAACGAAACTAGAAGGAAGAGAGAATGTATCGTATTGCCAGCGTCCAAGTTCTCAAGCGAGGTGCTACGTGTTATGCAAAAACACAACTATGTTGGAGAATTTGAACATATAGACGACGGCAGGGCTGGCAAGTTTCGCATTCAGCTTTTGGCAAAAATTAACAAGTGCGGAACAATTACGCCACGCTTTTCAGTAAAAAAAGACGCATATTCTAACTGGGAGCGGCAATTCCTACCAGCGTACAGCATGGGCATACTACTAGTATCAACAAGCAAAGGCATACTCTCGCATCATGAAGCGCAGGCACAAGGTTTAGGAGGAGTTTTAGTTGGCTACGTCTACTGAGCAAGAGATAATGGCAGAGGTCAAAATCCCATCGGCGGTCAAGCTGACAAAGGAAGGATCCTTCATAGTGGCCAATGGGAAACTTGGTACTGTCAAGAAGGATTTTCTCAAGGTCCCTGTAACTATTGTAGTACAAGGCGACAAGGTCACGATAAAGCCTTATGGTAAAAGAAAGCGCGACCTTGCAGTCACTAACACTGTTCGCAGTCTCATCCAGAGCATGATAAAGGGTGTCGAAAAGGGTTTTACATATAAGGTTAAAATCATCTTTGCACACTTTCCGATATCTGTCAAGGTAAAGGGTAAAGAAATCCATATCGAGAACTTCTTCGGCGAAAGATCCGCTCGGGTTGCAAAGATAAAGGGTGACGCCACAAAAGTAGAGGTGCAGGGTGAAGATGTTCTAGTAAAGGGTCCAAGTCTTGAAGATGTCTCTCAAACTGCTGCCAACATAGAGCAGGCTACGAAGATCAAAGATAAGGACCAGCGCGTGTTCCTCGATGGGTTATACATCTACTCACGCGAAGAGGGACTGTAAGGTCTCTCAATTTTCTTTACCCATCACATCAGCAGACACGTGCTCAAAACATTTATTTTGTGTATGGAATTTGCGTATATCTGCGCCGCTGTAGCTCAGCATGGTAGAGCAAATTCAAAGCGCAATATTGTGCTTCGGAGCTTAACTGGCTGTTAACCAGTGGGTCACCAGTTCGAGTCTGGTCAGCGGCGCCATGTATTTTCATACGATAGCTTTATAGCATTTCTGCATTATGCGTAGTCGTTATTGAGCAAGGACGACCTGCCGGCTGATAAGATAGAAGACCAGCTGAAGGGCAAGACCCTACAGGTTTATTTGTACATGATAAGGCGTAAAGAACCGGTTGGTGTGCGCGAAGTGCAGCGTGACCTCTCGTTTTCAAGCCCCAGCGTTGCCAATTACCATATTGAGAAGTTGATCCAGCTCTTACTCATCAACCGAGATGAACATGGTAGGTACTATGTAGTACAAAAGGTTCAGGTAGGAGTCTTGCAAGCGTTTGTCAACATAGGCGGCAGGGCGGTGCCGCGCCTCATGTTTTTTGCCGCATTTTTTACGACGATGCTTGCCGCCTACCTTGCTGCGAATTTTAATGATCTTGATATATTTGCCCTAGGCTTTGCCGTGGCAGGTGCGGTTGCGTTCTGGGCTGAGACGATAAGAGTCTGGATGAAAAGGCCCATAGTATGACATTTCAAAACTCGAGTTTTGAAAGGCTTATACCTTGATAATGTCTAATGCTACCGCATCCGCGAGCAGGTCGATATGTTTTGTGGCGACTATGTAGCCATTTTTGATGTCAGTAGATGCAACCCATCGGTTAGTGGAGCTGAAAAGCCTTTCCTTTCTCATCCTCTTCTCAACCTCTTCGACGTCAAGTTCGCGCTCTTCAACTTCTTCCGTAGCCGTATACTTTATCGTGAGTAAGACTTTTCTTACAAGCACCCTGTCTCCGAACCGGCGTGAAAAGTCTCTGGCACTTTCATCTATTTCGAGAAGTTTTATCTTTATTTGCATATGGTTGAGAGCATCCCTACTTGTGAGGAGCCTTTCATCAACGAACCGGTCATAACTCATAAACAGTGTTGATTCCTTAGCAGCGTTAATAAGCATTCATTTTTCAGGCACAAAAAGGAAGTATGGTGTTTCATCTTTCATCCCACAATCCACCATGCGCACACGTATGCCGGGTACAAGTCCTGCACTGTTGAATGAGCCCACCAGTCTGAATCCATCCATCTGTACTATGCCAAAGATGCCTTCATGTCCCCGTACATATGAAACAGCAAACTCTACAAGCACACCCTTGCTTTTGACTTTTTTCAGAGTAGTTTTAGAATGGCACACAGGGCAGATAGACGACGGAGGCCACGCCTTTTTTCCGCATCTTGTACATACAGGTACCTTGAATTTACCGCGCTTGAGGTATTCTGCAAATTCAAACCCCAAGTACTATCACCGTTGCCGACGATCCCGCTGCCGCAAGGTTGTGGACAAGTCCGGTCTTGCATCCCTTGACTTGCCTTTTCCCAGCGTGCCCTTGTAACTGAAGTGTCACTTCTGCCACTTGTGCCACACCTGTTGCTCCAACTGGATGTCCGCACCCCAATATCCCGCCCCTTGTGTTAATTGCTATTTCATCCTGTTCAACAAACTTGCCGCCCTTGCCCCTTGGCACAAACCCAACATCTTCATATGCGATTATTTCAAGTATTGTAAACGCGTCATGCAGCTCTGTTATATCTATCTGCGAGGGTTTTGTATTTGCCATCGCGTAAGAGTCTTTGGCGGCTTTTCTTGCAGTATCAAGAGTAGTGAGATTTCCAGCGCTTGCAAAGCTGGCACCATTCGTCTGCTGACCTATCCCGTTTATCCAGACGGGGTTTTCGGTTTTTCTCGCCTTGTTTTCAGATAGAAGGAGTACTGCAGATGCACCATCGCATGGTGCGGAGCAGTCCAAGAGTTTTACAGGATCCGATATCTTTTTTGAATTCATAACATCACGCAGGCTCACCGACGTCCTGAAAAGAGCGCCAGGATTTTTAGCAGCATTCTTGTGATTCTTAACTGATACCTGCGCCATCTGTTCCTCGGTAGTTCCGTACTTTCTCATATGCGCTCTTGCAAACATTGACGCCCAGTGTACGGGAAAGTTGAATGACCCCCGCGTGATGTCCCAGGCAAGTTTATTGCCCATACTTGTAGCCTTTTCTGTGCCGACGACAAGTGCCGAGTCGCACAAACCGGAAGCGATAAGAGAATATGCAGATGCAATAGCATTTGTGCCAGAATTACAGAGGTTGTCTACTCTGTGTGAGAACTTTGGTTTTATGCCTAGCATCTCTGAAACAATGGTTGAACTGTATTGATCAGTCGTGCAACTGGATACTATCACAGCGTCCACATTTTTTCCAATACTACTTTTCTTGACCACATCTATGCATGGTTCACACGCAAGCTCGAATATCGACTTGCCAGAATCTTTTGTAAACCTAGTTGATGCAGCCGAGTCGATAGCTACCCTGCGCAATCTAGAAGGTTGACAGCATCTCCCTAAATGAACTTTCTGCGTTCTGTACAGGGTTGACTTGTATTATTGGAAGGGTTACACCCGCTTCAGTGAACTTCAAGAGCGCCTTGCGGCAGTCATCCCGGGTTCCGCATACCGTAAGTGCATCCAGCATTCTATTAGTCACCGCATCTGCAGCAGCGTCACCTCCTTTGTAGTATGCTTCCTTTATTTTTTTGACTTCGTCTTCGAAGCCGTTTTCCGTAAGAAATCTGCTGTAGTATTTGCCAACTGCGACATAAAATGCAAGTGTCTTTGCGGCTCGCCTGCGTGCCCTGTCCGGCTCATTATCAGAAACTGCACAGATTAGTGAAAGTGCTATCTCAAATCTCTTGCCAGAAGTAGTACGCCGTATTTCCATGATAGTTTTTTTCAGCTCATCTAGAGGTCTCAGATAGAGTATGATGCCATCTGCAAGTTCACATGCGAGTGAGATCATCTTTTTGTTTACAGCAGCCATGAAGACAGGTAAGTGTTTTCTCGGGGGCGCGTTGAGCAGTTTGAAATTGCTTGCCTTAAAAAAATCACCCCTATAGTTGACCCTTTCTCCTGATGTCATCTTGTTGACGCATTCTACAAATTCGCGCATTCGCGAGACCGGTTTTTCAAACTTGAGTCCATGCCAATTTTCGACTATTGCTTCTGTGCTGGATCCTAGACCCAGTACTGCCCTATTTCCAGAGAGCATATCAAGTGTAACAGCACCCATAGCGACGGTTGCAGGAGTCCTTGAGAATATGCTCACTATTGACGTGCCAAGCCTGACCCTTTTTGTTACCTGTGAAATTGCTCCGAGT